>JAITHD010000264.1 GCA_031280155.1 Treponema sp.
TCCCCGGTCTTACTGTATCTCCACAAGCGTAGATTCCCGTGTGTCCCACGGTACGTTTATAAGTAGTATATCACAGGGAGGATAGATATGACAAGCCATCAACTAAAAAATCCTTACGGCGCGTTTGGTAAAGTTACTACTGAATTACGACCGGTTATCCGAGTTATTGAAGAAAAATGCGTCAACTGTCATCGTTGCATCATGGCTTGTCCGGTTAAAATGTGTAATAACGGTTCTGGTGAAGCCGTTACGTTTAACAGCAAACTTTGTATTGGCTGCGGCGAATGTATCTATGTCTGCGGTCATGGCGCCAGGGTCGGCATTGATGATTTTGATCAGTTTATAAACGATTTGAAGCAAGGAGTTCCGATTATAGCTGTGGTAGCGCCGGCGATTGCCGCCAGTTTCGGCGGTGAATATCTCAAATTTAACGGATACTTGAAAAAAATCGGTATCAAGGCGGTTTTTGACGCTAGTTTCGGCGCGGAACTGACGGTTAAGTCCTAACTTGAGTACCAAAAGAAAAAAAAAACCGCCTCTTATCATAGCTCAACCATGCCCTACACTGGTGTCCTTCATCGAGCTGTACCGTCCGGAACTGATTCCCTACTTAGCACCGGCGGACAGTCCTATGGTACATACTATGAAGATGATCAAACGCTTTTATCCTCAATATGCAAACAGTAAAATTGCCGCTGTCTCTCCATGCTATTCAAAACGCAGAGAATTTGATGTCGTAGGAATCGGAGATTATAATGTTACGTTTAAGTCGATTCAGCAGCATCTTGACGATACTGGCGATAAGATTGAAAAATACCCGGATATTCCTTATGATAATCCGCCGGCGGAACGGGCGGTATTGTTTTCATCTCCCGGAGGACTTATGCGTACGATTGAGCGGTATGAGAATGACGTAAACACTCATACCAGAAAAGTAGAAGGCGTTCCTGACGTTTACCATTATCTTGCCTACTTAGGAGACACCCTCAAGCATAAGGAACGTCCTTTATACACTCTGATAGACTGCCTTAATTGTAAAATGGGCTGTAATGGGGGACCCGGCACTTTAAATCATTCTAAACACCTTGACGAACTTGATAGTAAAACCGAAAGCCGCAGCCGAGCCGCCCGGAAACACTATGGGAATCAGTCAAATAAATTGACGATTTTCTCGAAACATAAACTTGAGAAGATTCTCGATGATTACTGGGTAGACGGTTTATATGTCCGATCCTATATTGATAGGTCTGCTATTTTTAAACAGAACGTGATATTTCCTTCAACTAAAGAGATCCAAGAGGTCTATCAAAAAATGCATAAGAAAACCCAAGAGGATATGTTGAATTGCGCTTCTTGCGGATACAATAATTGTGAACAGATGGCGGTGGCAATTATTAATGGTTTGAGCCGTGTTGAACATTGCAGGCATTTTGTCGCTGTTCAGAAGAAGTTAATAAGCGAACGGCATAAAATAGAAATGAAACAAATCCTTGACAGTGTGTATGGACAGGTTTTTGATGAGATGACTAAAAGTATTGACGGCGTCGGCATATTGTCTAAGCATATCAATGAGACCGCGACAGCGGTGCTTAAATCTTCAGCGGCGATTGAAGAAATAGTGAAGAATATCCAGTCTATCCATAAAACCCTTGAGCATAACGCTCAAACTGTTATAAAATTAAATTCTTCATCTATGGAAGGAAAGAATCGGATTTTGAAAATCGGAGAACTGATTGCCAGTGTTTCCACTCAATCGGACGTACTTATTGACGCGTGCCGGGTTATCAGCAACATAGCGGATGAAACGAATATCCTTGGTATGAATGCGGCGATAGAAGCAGCCCATGCAGGAGAAACTATAGGCAAAGGCTTTGCCGTTGTAGCGGGACAAATTCGGCATCTTGCGAATAACTCCAGTCATCAGGCAAGCGCAATCGAAAAAAGTCTTAAAGACGTTAAAACGCTGATTGATAATTCAAGCGAATCTTCAGCTCAAGCCCAAACCCAATTTGATCGGATTGTATCCCTTGTTGACGCGGTAAAAAATGAAGAAATAAGCATTAAAGATGCGGTTGAAACCCAGAATGAGGGAGGACGGGAAGTATTGGACGCGCTGAACGAAGTAAACCAATTAATCACAAAAATCAAGGACGAATCCGCCGCGCTTATAAATTCCGGTCAAAAAGTGCTGGAGAATATCAATTCTCTGAAAAACGTACCGATTGAGGGATAGATCTGTCTATTGTTTTTCTATTCCAACGAGGTTTCAGGAACACTAAAATACTCATAAGCCATTTTTGCGGCCGCTTGTTCCGCGCTTTTTTTGTTCCGTCCAGTCCCGGGTCCAAAAACCCGCCCATTAACCTCCACTTCAACCCAGAAAAAACGCTCATGTTCAGGACCGGAACGTTTTAAAAGATGATAGATCGGATAAGTCTTGCACAAACGCTGACTCAATTCCTGAAGCAGCGACTTATAGTCCTGATAATGCCGATTGTCAAGCACCCGATCTATCTCAGGCATAATAAAACGGCTTACAAAGCCATAGACCGCTTTATATCCAGAATCAAGATAAAAAGCGCCGATAAGAGCTTCCAATGCGTCTGCTAAAATAGTCTTTTTTGTCCTGCCTCCTGACAAGTCTTCACCGCGCCCCAGCAGCAAAAGGGTATCAATCTCCAATTCCCTAGCGACTCCAGACAAGATATCTTCAGAGACCACTACAGACTTGATCTTAGCCAGTTTTCCCTCGTCTTTATCAGCCAGCTTTTCATAGAGCAGCGTTGCGGTAATAGCTCCTAAAATAGCGTCTCCTAAGAATTCAAGGCGTTCATTATTAGCTTTGTACCCTGATTCATTAGAAATCGAGCGATGCATTAACGAGAGGTTCAAGAGATTAAGATTTTTAAACTTAATCATCAAACGTTTCTGAAATGCGATAAGAACCTTTTTTCGTTCTCCGTCCACTTCCGGTAACTTTTGATTCTTGCGTTGATTAGTCATACCGATCATAATGGTTAGATAAAAGCCGCTCCAACATCTAAGTTTATCATAGTCCCTTCAATAGACCGCAAAACGAGCGCGGTCTATTGTAAAAATTATTTTTGCTGGGATTGAATAAATTCGTATGCATCCCGAACCGTTTCAAATTCATTGGCCTTTTCATCAGGGATTTCAATACCCATTTCCTCTTCAATAGCGTAGACCAATTCGTATGTATCGAGACTATCCGCTCCAAGATCCTGACGAAAAGAAGCGTCCATACTGATCTTCCCTTCATCAATCTCTAACTTATTAGCAATCAGGGACTTCATTTTTTCAAACAAAGGATCGTTCATAACAAATTTCCTCCATAAAAAATTAATTAAACCTTTGATTCTGGAAGGATCACCTGTTTACCCCGATAATACCCGCATTTAGGACACACCCGATGCAATAAAACCATATTACCGCAGGTGGTACACTCTATCAGATTAGGGGCGGTGAGCTTCATATTAACAGACTGCCGGCGATGAGTCCTCGCCTTAGACGTTTTAGATCTGGGTACAGCCATTGAAAACGCTCCTTACTAAAGTCATAATTATACTATTACTAATGATAAACATTTATTAAATTTAACAAAAAGAATGCATTATGTCAAGATCGATTTAAAAGTTATACGTCCAATAAATAATAATTATTATTATTACTATTTACATTTATGTAAACTATTAGTATAATAAAAGTATATATTTTTTTATAGATATACATTTCTTTTTTACAGGAGTCAAACCCAGATGATCAAGATTATTATTATTGACAAACATGAATCAGAACGAAACCGGTCCCAGACAATTCTAGCTTCCCAAAATGACTTTGAAATTGTTGGACAAGGAAAAGACAGCTATGACGCTCTTGTCCTTGTAAAAACCCACAAGCCCCATATCGCTATCCTCGATATATGTTTGGATATTATAGATGGAATCGAGATCGCCCCTTTGCTGAAACAAACATCCCCTTCAACAACTATTCTTTTGCTTACATCCTTAGCTGACGAGAAACATATCTGTAAAGCCGCCGCACGTCATGAAGTACAGGGATACATCCTGAAAGATACAGACATAGACACGCTAGTTACCGCAGTAAGACATGTTTATCATGGAGGCTGCTTCATAAGTCCCACTATTAGCAATAAAACGTATCGAATTTTTTCAAACCTTCTTCAGAAGATGGACGTTTCCAAGCCGCTTTCCGCTATACCGCCGAAAGCGGTCAAATCCCCAAAAGCTTCTTCGGTGCTTGAGAACATTTCTAACATAGAGCTGCAAATAATGACATATATAAGCCAAGGGTATACGACAAAAGAAATCGCGGAACGCTTTTCGCTTGCCGCAGGAACAGTCCGCAATTATCTTTCATCTGGTATGCAGAAAGCCGGTTTACAGCACCGGACCCAGATTCCCTTATTTGCGATCCGCCACGGACTTATATCGCCGTAAAAGGCAGTTATATTTGGAAAAAAAAGGATCAGCCGTAAGCAACTGATACGCATACGGCTTCTGAACAGCCCGAACCATATAGGGTCTTAGGAGGGCTTAAAATTTTTTTCGGGAATCCAGCAAGATTGTTACCGGACCGTCGTTGACATAGGCGACATCCATGTGAGTTTGAAACATTCCTGATTCACAGAGAAGCC
>JAITHD010000041.1 GCA_031280155.1 Treponema sp.
ACCCGCAATAACCGCGGCGGCGTTATCCCCAGCCGCCATAGGCGTATCCCTCACTAGAACAGGATTCTTGAGTGTGCTATACTGAAAAAACTGAAAAAGCATTGATTTGGCGGAGGAATCGCGGTGTATACAAGCGTTGACCCTAAGGTGAGTTTTCCTGAACTGGAAGAAACCGTATTAGCCTTTTGGGAGAAAAATCATATTTTTGAAAAATCGGTGAAGCGCCGGGAAGGAGCCGAGGAATACGTCTTTTACGACGGTCCCCCTTTCGCGACGGGCTTGCCCCATTTCGGGCATTTTGTTCCCAGCACCATAAAGGATATTATCCCCCGGTATATGACCATGAAGGGAAAAAAGGTTGAGCGCCAGTTCGGGTGGGACTGTCACGGGCTGCCGATAGAACATCTCATTGAAAAAGAACTGGGTCTCAACTCTAAAACCGATATTGAACGCTACGGAATAGCCGACTTTAATGAAGCCTGCCGATCTTCAGTGCTTCGGTACGTCAAGGAATGGCGGGAAGTCATTACCCGTCTGGGACGCTGGGTGGATTTTGATCATGATTACAAGACTATGGACCCGGATTATATGGAAACAATCTGGTGGGTCTTGAAATCCCTCTGGGATAAAGGACTGCTTTACGAAGGGCATTATATCCTCCCCTATTGCCCCCGGTGCGCTACGGTGCTGGCTAATCACGAGGTAAATCAAGGGGGCTATGAGCAGGTTCACGATCCGGCGGTCACAGTCCGTTTCAAAGTTCAGGGACTGGTCCCCGGAAGCTCCGCGGCGGAACAAAAGGATTTAGCCGGATTAGCCGACGGTTCAACCTATATTTTAGCCTGGACCACGACCCCCTGGACCTTGCCCTCCAATCTTGCCCTGACCCTGGGTCCGGATATTGATTACGCGCTGATTCAGGACGGACCGGAACGGTATATTATCGCCGAAGCCCGAATCAGCGGGTACTACAAGAAACCAGAAGACTGCGCTATTATCTGGCGCAAAAAAGGCGCCGCCTTACTGGGCATTGAATATGAGCCTCTGTTTCCCTATTTCAAAGACGCTCCCCAGGGGTTTCGGACCTATCCGGGGGATTTTGTTACCACCGCCGACGGCACGGGAATTGTGCATACCGCCCCGGGGTTCGGCGAGGAGGATCAGCGGGTCTTGAAGGGAACCGGCGTTCCGGTGGTCTGTCCGGTAGACCCGGAATGCCGTTTCACCGGCGAAGTGCCGGATTATCAGGGAATATTCGTCAAAGACGCGGACAAACTCATCATCGAGCGTCTCAAAGCCGAAGGCAAGCTGGTCAAGCGGGAGCAGATTCTGCACCCCTATCCCCATTGCTGGCGCTGCAAAAGCCCCCTGATTTACCGCGCCGTAGGGTCCTGGTTTGTCAATGTAGAGAAGATTAAAAAGGATATGCTTGAGGCTAACGCCCAAATCTACTGGATGCCGGAACATATAAAAGAAGGCAGGTTTGGGAAATGGCTTGAAGGCGCCCGGGACTGGGCGATCAGCCGCAACCGGTATTGGGGAAACCCCCTGCCGATATGGAAATGCCCGGACTGCGGCAAGACCTTGTGCGTCGGGAGCCGGAAGGAACTCAAAGACGTGTCCGGACAAGAGCCTTCGGACCTGCACAAGCATTTTGTGGACGAGATTAGGATTCCCTGCGGGTGCGGCGGAAGGATGAGCCGAATTCCAGAGGTGCTGGACTGCTGGTTTGAATCCGGCGCAATGCCGTACAGCCAGCATCATTACCCTTTTGAAAATAAAGAATTCTTTGAAAAGCATTTTCCCGCGGATTTCATCAGCGAAGGACAGGATCAGACGAGAGGCTGGTTTTATACCTTGACGATCCTGGGGGCGGCGCTGTTTAAGCGTCCGGCTTTCAAGAACTGCATTGTCAGCGGCATTATTCTTGCGTCAGACGGCAAAAAAATGTCTAAGAGCCTGCGAAACTATACAGACCCTATGGAGATAGTCCGTACTTTCGGCGCTGACGCCCTGCGGCTTTACCTGATGCATTCGACGGCAGTCAAGGCTGACGAACTGCGGTACAGCGACGAAGCGGTTCGGGAGGCTCTGAAGAGCATTCTTATCCCTCTGTGGAACGCCTACAGTTTTTTCGTTACCTACGCGAATATCGACGGCGTTACTCCCCCAGGTCCTCCTGAAGACCCGTCAAATCCTTTGGACAAGTGGATTCTTTCCACCGCGGAAACCTTGGTTGAGAAGGTAAGGACCGCGTTGGATGCCTATGATCTTTCCAGAGCGGTAGACCCTATTATCGAATTCATCGATCTGCTGAACAACTGGTATATCCGGCGTTCCCGGCGGCGTTTCTGGCGGAGCGGAAAAGACGCGGACAAACTCGAAGCCTACGGGGTATTGTACGACGCCCTTAAAACGTTGATTACCGTGGCGAGTCCCTTTATCCCCTTTATTACCGATGCGATCTGGAACAATCTCCGGACTGAGGAGGACCCGGAATCCGTGCATTTGGCGGATTTTCCCCTCCCCCGGCAGGAACGGCGGGATCCGGGGCTTGAATACAAGATGGCGACAGTCCAGCAGGCGGTATCTATGGGCAGAGCCTTGCGTTCTCAGTACAACCTCAAGGTGCGGCAGCCTTTGAAAACCGTAGAACTGGTAACGCGCAAAAGCGAGGAAAAACGGGTGCTTCTGGAAATGGAAGAAATCATCCGGGAAGAACTCAATGTGAAACAGGTAATCTTTCGGGATAATGAAGAAGACCTGGTGGAATATGAAGTTAAAGCGAATTTTCGGGTTTTGGGCAAAGAGCTTGGCAAAGATATGAAAGCCGCGGCTGAACGGATTGAAGGGCTTAACCAGAATGAAATTCAAGGATTGCTGGAAGGGGCTACCTTGTCCATAGACATAGAAACCCGGTCTATTGACATCACCGCGGAAAAAGTCGATATTCGGCGGATTGAAAAAGCGCATCTCAAGGTTTTAAACCAGGGAACTCTCACGGTAGGGCTGGACACGGAGATTACCGGGGACCTTGCCCAAGAGGGAGACATCCGAGACCTTATTCGGGGGGTGCAGAATACCCGCAAAGAGCTGGGACTGGAAATTACAGACCGTATACGCTTGGGGCTTTTCGGTTCAGACCGGTTAAAACAAGCCTGGGATAAATTTTCCGATTATGCAGCCGCTGAAACCCTTGCGGTATCGGTAGTATGGGGGAAAGCGGAAGGCATGAAAGAACTGGAAGCAGGAGAGGAGTGCTGGTTTGTACACATTGAAAAAGCGTAAACCTCTGAAAATCCTGACTCTAGGGTTTTCTTCTATTATCATAGGGTCGGCGTTGATCTTCACCGCCTGCGCCACTGGTTCCAAGAGCTATAACGCCGCCTTGGACGAACTGGATGAGTTTGCGCCTCTTGACGCCGGAGGGATCGTGTATCTGTATATTGACGCGGTCAAAGCGCGGCCCATTCTCGACGCTGTTGAACTGCCGGGAATGGGAAGTATGGATAAAAAGCAGCGGGATCAGGTTTTTGACAGAACTTCGTCGGCAGTGGCGGCGTATTACCCGGAAACCGGGGACCGGCGGTTTCTCGTGGCCGCTCAGGGCGCGTATCCCAGCGCCCGGGCTAATATGTCTTTCGGTTTCAGTTCAGCCTGGAAAAAACGGCGTTCCCAGACAGGCGACGCCTACTGGTATTCTGTTCAGAATAAACTTTCAGTATCCCTAAGTCCGTCCCGGGCATTTATCTCTGACGGAGACCCCTTTGTTCAGCCCTCGGGGACGCAATCCCCGGAGGGTCTCGCTCCTTTCAGGCAGGAGGCGGTATTAGCCGGCTGGGTTGACAATGGGGCGGCGCCGATTAATCGGTTTTTAGCCGGCCTGAACATCCCGATTGAGATTCCCGCAGGGCGCGTCTTGTTTGGGGTTTATCAAAGGGAACAGGGCTATGAAGCCCGGATCCGCATTGAAACCCCTTCTGCAAGTCAGGCACGGGGGGTAGCCGCTATTATCAGCATGGCCCGGCTTTTCATGCCTCCGCCGGCTTCCGCAGACGACAGCCTGACGGACCCCCTTGCTTTGGCCGGGGTGTTGTTCGCCAATCCGCCTAAACAGGAGGGAGTCTATTTAGATGTGCATACCGGACCCTTGAATAAAAAAGGAATCTCTTTACTTTTTAATATGTTCTCGGTATATTCTAAGTAAAATTACTGGATATAACATCAAAATATAATCGTGAGGAAATCATGCCAACCTATGAATATGAGTGTAAAAGTTGTAATTACGTTTTTGAAGCCTTTCAGGGCATGAGCGAACCGCCCCTTACCTCGTGTCCGGAATGCGGCAAAGAGATTCGCCGGCTTATCAATGGCGGAAGCGGTATTATCTTTAAGGGCTCAGGTTTTTATGTGACCGATAAAAAAGGCGGTACTTCAACCGTACCTGCTAAGACGTCTGTAAAACCCGAGGGAGACGGTCAAACCGCCTCTGCCTCCGCTGAATCGACAGGAGGCGCTCAATCGGAGGCGCCTGCTTCCGCCGGTGGAGAAAGCGGAGGGCTTGAGAAACGGGCAGCAGGGTAAATCCAAGAATCAGCGGTGAAAGAGAAGCCACGTTTTTATTGTGATAACTGCGGTTCTGAAGTTCCTCAAGATGCAAGGGGATGTCCTGAATGCGGCAGATCCTTTGGGTCAGTCCGTTGTCCGGTCTGCGGCTTTACCGGTGATGTAGAAATTTTTGAAAGCGGGTGTCCCGGGTGCGGTTATTCTAATCAGTCTGACATAAAAGATAAGCCTTCTAAACCTAAGATCCCTAAAACCCCAGCCCCTAAAAAACAGAACCCTTCTGAAGGGGCTTTTTCTCATACCCTGCCCTTCTGGGTGTATATTGTTACGGGTATCGTCTTTGTAGTTGTTTTGATAATGCTGTATTTTTCGGTTGTATCCGCATAATTAGAGACCAAGATCCTCAAGGGTCGTCAACCTGCTGGAGGTAGAAGCAGTAACCTTAGTATCTATGCTGCTTAGGAGCGGCACGAGTTGTTCCTTTTCTAATAGATCGATAAGCCGAGCTTCTGTAAAACGGCGGGCTTCCTCAGAAAAAGCGCCTACGGTGATACAAATTCCTCGTCCGGCTTTCATTTCTTTCAAACGAGAATGAAGATCCCTGACAATGAGTTCCCCAATAGAGCCTTGACTCCTGATAAACCGAAACATAATTAAATCAGACCATTTTACAGTTTCCACTTCAGCGATTATGTCAATCCATTCGTTTTTATTATAGAGAACATTAATTATTTTTGTTTTTGATTTACTATGATAATTAAACACGATCTTCCGACAAAGGGCTACAAAATCTGTAGAAGAGGCTAACATAAAAATTTGCAGATTTTTATTCGTATTGAGTTCCTCATATTGATTGATCAGGCTTGCGACGTCTTTATATTCTGCATTTTCCGCGTAAATTTCTTTAAGAATCGTTACTGCTTTCCCTATCTCATTTAGTTTGAGAGAAGCCACCGCTAACTGATAACGTAATTCAAAAGAGATATCAGGCTCTATATTTTTATGTTTGAGTCCCATTTCAAAATCTTCCACTGCCAGCTCAACCTTATGTTGAGCCATGTTAATAGTCCCCGCAAAAAACGCCGACTGGGGACCCCGTTCAGGATCAGTCCTGAGATGGCTGAAGATTCGCAAAGCCTGCTCAACATGCCCTACTTCATAGTAACATTCTCCCAAAATAAACAAAGACTCCTTGTCATTTGGGGACAACTCAAGAGACTTGCGGATAAACGCCATAGCTTCTTTATATTTCATGAGTTTAAAAAACGCATGTCCTAAGCTCCTGAGGGTAGGGGCGTGTTCGGAATTTTGTTTACGGGCTAGAGAAAGAAATTGAATTGTTTTTTCATAGTTTTTTTGCTGGAATTCAAGCATCCCCATATTGTAATTTACCTCAAAACTATCCTGTCTCAAGGTCCAGGCTTCGTTAAAACCCCTGTAAGCCGCTTCATAGCATCCTATCTTTAAAGCGCAAAACCCATACTGGACATATATTTGAAACGCATCCATTTCAGGGTACATTCCTACTAATTCATAGAGTATTTCATAGGTTTTAAATGCTTTATCCCAACTTTCTTGATTATAATATACATTCGCCAAGGTAAATAATGCCTCAGGATCTCGCGGATTTTGAGCCAATCGTTTGTTTACTTGTTTGAGCAGCAGTTCTGTATCTTTTATTTGCTTCCCACCGGGGTTCTTCCGTCGAACCACCAAAATCCTAATAACAATTATAACGCCAACTAGGACTATCAAAAAAACAACGATAGGCAATGTAGTATCCATAGCCCTAACTATAAGTGAAAACAGGTTATTATGCAAGGACAACCGGTTGCTTTTCGGAACAACCCCATACCATAAAAACGTAAAACCATAATCAAAGAGGAAAGCCTCTTGGACTTTCCTCTTTTTCTAAAACGCTTTATATGTCAAAATACTTCTTAAACTCAATCGGGTGAGGAATCTTGTTTACCTCCGCCGCTTCAGTACGGATTTTCTTGAGCTGATCCATAATCAGACTTTCCGGAAAAACGCCGCCGGCTGTTAAGAAACCGTGATCCTGTTCCATATTGTCCGCCGCTTCTTCAAGACTCTTAGGCAGAGACTTAATATACTTCTTTTCCTCTTCGGTCAAGTAGTACATATTCCTATCGTAAGGACCATAATGCTCGGCTATTGGGTCGATTTTGTTCTGAATACCGTCAATCGCCGCCATAAGTATTGCGGTATAGCACAGATAAGGATTGGAGGCAGCGTCAGAAGAACGGAACTCAAAACGCTTATCCTCCGGGTGTACCGCATAGCCGGGTATCCTGATAACAGAACTTCTGTTCGCCGTGGCAAAACAAATAGTCACCGGCGCTTCAAAGCCCGGAACAAGACGCTTGTAGGAATTAGTGGTAGGGTTCGTAAATGCCAACAATCCAGGAGAATGGCGGAGAATCCCGCCGATAGCGTACAGCGCGGTTTGGCTCAGACAGGAATAACCCTTCTCGTCGTAAAAAAGAGGCTCCCCATTTTTGAACATCTGAAGATGAACATGCATTCCGCAGCCGGATTCGCCGTTGTAAGGCTTAGGCATGAACGTAACTGTGCGCCCTTCCTTTTTGGCGGTATTTTTGACAATATATTTTAGTTTCTGGGCACGGTCTCCCATCTCCCGCAATGTGGCGAAGTTTACCTCGATCTCCACCTGTCCGGGTCCGCCGTTCTCATGGTGATGATATTTCACAGGTACGCCGGTATCCTCTAGGATCCGGACGATTCGGTTACGCAGTCCATAACTGACGTCGTTAGGCATATCCGCATGATAGCCTTTGTGCCACATAACTTTGTAGCCCAGATTGCGTCTGTACTCGTCAAGCTGAGAATCATAGGAATTCCATTCAGCTTGGGCTGAGTCCAGCCGGACCGCTATGTTATGCGCGTCAATCTGAAACTCAATGTTATCCAGTATATAAAATTCAAATTCCGGTCCAAACAGACAGGTATCAGATATGCCGGTTTGCAGCAGGTATTGTTCCGCTTTATCCGCTATATACCGGGGGTCCGACTCAAAGCGCTCCAGCTTTTCACTGATTTTATAGATATTGCCGATCATGGTCAGGGTCGGCATTTCAGCTATCGGATCCCGGAACGCACTGGTTATATCGGGAATAAACGTCATATCGCTCTTTTCAACGGTAGTGAAACCATAACTGGAACCGTCAAAACCAATGCCTTTACGCAGCAGCTCCTCGGTGAACCGTTCCGCCGGTATAGAAAGATGATGCCATCTGCCGGCAAGGTCTATCTCTTTGAAATCAACGATTTTGATTTCATTTTTTTTGATGTAATCCTGGACCTGTTTATAATTTTCAAACATATAACGTCTCCTGCTAAGGTAAGGATATAGATGAGCGCTTCCCTTGAAGCGGAAGCGCTCATGCAGCAAGGGCTATTCTTCCGGCACGACTTCCGGCGGGAACGGGCATTGGTAGGTCTCGCCGGCAAGACGGCGGGCGTGTTCAGCCTTGGCTTCCTCCAGCAGAGACGGATTTTCCAGCATATC
>JAITHD010000072.1 GCA_031280155.1 Treponema sp.
GTGTTACAATCCTCCCGGGACACCCGGTTGAGCCTTTCATGGCTTGCCTCCGTACAATGGTCTTGCTTTTTCCATTCTACCATGAGGCCGGGTGTCCTATTTGTTTATGAGATTAGACAATAGTATATGAACATGGTAATATAGAAAATTACCCATAGAGAGTCTGGGAATATAAAAAACCAGACTTTTCGTTATTATCCAACTGAACGCTTAAAAATATCCAGAAGTTCGTCTTTTTCAAGTTTTATGATACAATTTGCTATGTTTTTTGCCTTGACAGCCCGGGCCGCATACGCTTCAAGTTCAGAGGCGTCATATTTTTCACAGGGACCTAAAAGCCGGTTAAGGATCATTACAAAGTCTTCGAGGGTTTCCACTTTTAAGCAGCGTAAAATTGTTTTAACACGATTTGTCGGGTCTTTCGTTTCAAGAACCTTTAAGTAATGTCCAAGAAGCAACCCGTTTGCTCTGCCATGATCGATGTTCTTGAAATAGGTAAGCATATAGCCCATAGCATGAACCCCTGTAGTGCCGGTGTTGGCAATAACCATTCCTCCTAATGTAGACGCCCAGAGAAGTTTCTGCCGGACCTGGAGTTCCAGTTTCTCCTGTTCCAAGAAGGGGAAACAATCCGCAATGCCTGAAATGCTCTCTTTTGCTAAGGCATCGGATAAAGGAGAGGCTCGTACTGATAACATTCCCTCTATGGCGTGGGAAAGCGCGTCAAGCGCGGTGCCGACGGTAATCGGTTTGCTTAAATGCTGCATATAGACAGGATCAAGAAACGCAAACCGAGGAAAAAACACAGTTCCGGCAATAGAAGTTTTTGTCTGAGCCTCGTGGTTGGTCAAGATAGCGTAAGGAGTAACTTCAGACCCTGTACCCGCCGTAGTAGGAATCGCCCCAATAGGCAAAGCCTTAGTAAAAGATGCCGTAAAGATTTCCCGCTTCTGTACCTCTTGTACCGCAATTCCCGCTATGACTTTGCCCGCGTCCATAGGGGACCCGCCGCCTATAGCGACGACGCAATCACAGCCGTCTTTTTTCGCTTTTGCAGCGCCTTCAAATACGCAATCTACTGTGGGATTGCTCATTACCTGATCGTATAGCGTATAGGTTTGTCCATTAGCTTCAAGGGCTTTTACCAGATCATTATAAGAACCGTTTGTTTTCGCGGAGCCTTTACCGGTTACGATTAAGGCTTTTTTCCCTAGTTCCTTCAAAAAATTACGGTTTTCCCATAAACAGCCGTTGCCCATTACTACTCTGGTGGGCATAACATAATTAATCTTTACCATAGTTATTTTTACCTTTAATAATACAAGAACGCAAGAGACTGCTTGGATACTTAGGGTTTTGATGCCTTTAGGCATAGGGATATAAGACGCGCCGAAAACATTTTGTAACAATATCATTGACCCCCTGCCTGCTTTGTAGTATACTAAAAAGTCGAATAGACCTGCCCAGGCAGCATGGGAACGTAATGCCTATGAAGAGCGTATAAGTCCCTTTGGTGCGCTCATTGAAGGAGAAATCTTGGGGAGTAACCCGGGCAGCCGGAACAAGCCCCAAAAACCCTAGAAAAAACCTTTAGGCGGGGATAGATGACGAATCGAATATTGCTTTTTTATCATTTTTGGTTACTATAAATATATAGGTATGGAGTTTGTTATGGATCAGCAAGAGATGAAAGCAATGACTGGAAAAGGAGCCGTAGACAGGCTTGTCACAAGCGGTATGAAACTGGGACTGGGTACTGGTTCAACAGCGATTCATGTAGTCAGACATATCGGAATGTTGATGAAAGAAGGAAAGCTCAAAAATATTCTCGCGGTTCCCACTAGTTTTCAGCCCCTCATAGCATGTGAAGAATGGGGGATTCCTATTTATACGCTGAATTCTAAGGAGATTGGAGGACAATTAGACCTGACCATAGACGGCGCTGATGAAGTAGAGGGCGCTCATTACTGCGTTAAAGGCGGGGGCGGCGCACTGCTGCTGGAAAAAATCGTCGCCTATGCTTCCCGATCTTACGCTATTGTGGTTGATGAAACAAAAATCGTCAAAAATCTGGGACTCTGCTTTCCAGTGCCTCTTGAGGTTATCCCGGAAGCCCGGATTTCGGTAATCCGCGAGGCTGAACGCCTAGGAGCGGAAGGGACGCTTCGGGAAGCGGTACGCAAAGCCGGACCGGTTATTACTGAACACGGAAATCTTTTATTGGATATACGGTTTAAACATCCGATAGATCCGGTAGCATTAGAACGGGATCTTAACCAAATTCCGGGAGTCGTGGAGAACGGTTTTTTTACCCGATTGAGACCTACGGTTTTTATAGGTCATACTGACGGAACCTTGGAGATACGAGAGTAAATGGCGGTTGAACGGCATATCAATTTTTTTGAACTCCAGAAAGCCTGCGCTAAACCCGGCTGTCCTCTGTGCCGGATTGTTTCTGACCGGACCGAACGGTATATTGACAATATGCTTTTCGAGCATGTTACGGATCGGACTTTTCGGAAACTGCACCGATCTTCCGGCGGGTTTTGCGGATTTCATTCCCGAAATCTCGAATCTTTTCGGGATGGATTGGCGGTGGCTATTCTCGGCAGGGACATACTGGAAGATCGGATCGAAGCCTTCAAAAAAAGAAAGCCCTGGAAGCCGAAAGAACTCTGTCCTATATGTGTGGAACAGAACCGGATCGAAAAGGAATACCTGAGTTTTTTAGTACAAGGCGATATTAAAACCAATAGTAATGAGAACGAACAGGAGCTGCGGGATTTTTTTACCGCTTCTGACGGGTTATGTGCGCCTCATTACGCGCAGCTTTTGGAAACCGCCAAACGTATTCCTGAATGGCTCATAACTTTCCATGACCACAAATTCAGCGAGCTTCTTCGACGGGCGGGGCAGTTTATTGAACTCTCCGCTTACGGCAGACAAGAAGAATTCGCGCGGCTTCCAGAGAAAGATCAGATAGTTTGGAAAGAACTTGCGGTGAATCTTCGGGGCGGCGGGAATGACAGTTGATAACAATGGATCCGCGTCTCCTGAAAACCCCGGGCGTTGTTATTTTGATTGGGCTGCTACTGCAATTCCTGAAATTGGGTGTTCTGATATAGCCGCCCCTTTCGGAAATCCGTCGTCCCGTCATCAGGAAGGACAAGATGCCAGAGAAGCCTTGGAAAATGCCCGTTCCCGGTGCGCCGCGGTACTTGGGGTAAAAACAGAGCATATCTATTTTACTTCAGGCGGAACTGAATCAAATGCGGTAGCCCTTCATGGGATGCTCTTGCGGAAATCCGTTGCTTGTATTCTTTCGTCCGCAGTAGAACATCCGTCAATACGGGAAAATTGTCTGGTTCTTGAGCGGCTTGGAAAACAAACCGCTTCTATCGGCGTTGAAAAGGATGGGAGGGTTACGCCGTCAACCTTAGAGCAAGCCTTAGAACAGTATCCTCACGCTCGGTTTGCCGCAATTCTAGGGGTGAATAATGAAATCGGTTCCAGAATGGATATACCGGCTTTGGTAAAAATTATTCGGAATAGAAAAAACAGTGCACCTATTCATATACATAGCGATTTGGTTCAAGCTGCGGGTAAAGTTCCACTGGATCTATCGGCTTGGGATGTGGATTCCGCGTCCATAAGCGCTCATAAGCTGGGGGGTCCCCGAGGAATTGGGCTGCTCTATCTGCGTAAAGCCCTGAATCCCATCTATACCGGCGGAGGTCAGGAACGAGGTCTCAGACCGGGAACAGAAAACACTGCCGGAGCCATTGCCTTAGCGGAGTGTCTGGAACGTCATGCGAATCCAGCGGCGGTACAGGCTGAATACCAGAAGGCTTCAGAGCGGTTCAAGAGGCTTATTCGTTTTTTGCGTACCCTCCGAGGAGGGTTTCTTATCCCAGAGGATCGGGAGGAAGAAGATGAACGGTTTTCTCCTTATATTGTACAAGCAGGTTTTAGAGGTATTCCGGGAGAAGTGATGGTTCGAGGGCTGGACGATGCGGGATTTGCGGTTTCAACTGGTTCAGCCTGTTCTTCGTCCTCTCAAGAGCGTCCTGCTCTGAGGTCTATGGGGCTGGATAAACAAACCAGTCTTGAAGGAATCCGTATATCTCAGGGATGGACTACGACAATAGAAGATATAGATAGATTAACAAAAGCAATAGAGGCTATGGTAGTTCAATTCGGTTTTGGGAGAGAACAACGATGACAACCTATCTGTTAAAACTGGGAGAACTTACCTTGAAAGGGGAAAACCGGCGGGGATTTGAACAGGTTCTGAAACGGAATCTTCAGGCGCTGATCCGGGGATCCTTCGGGAAAGTGGAGACGACTAACGGACGATTTTTTGTACATGGTCATGAGGATGTTCAGGACAGGATTGAGGATGGGTTAGATCATCTGCTGGGCATAAGCGGCTGGGCAAAAACTCGAGTCGCTGAAAAAACCGTAGAAGCGGTGATCCGTGCCTGTGTAGAAGAAGGAAAACTATTATTCCAACAAGGGGTGAGAACCTTTAAAATCGAGGCTAGACGGACGGATAAAAAGTTTCCTTTAGATTCTTATGGTATTCGGCAAGAAGGAGGTTCTGCGGTTCTGGAAGCAGTCCCGGGTTTACGGGTTGATGTTCATATCCCGCAAGGACTTATCGAAGTTGAAATCCGAGAAAAAGCCTATATTTACGGAACCGCGAAAAAAGGACTTCGGGGTTTGCCTGTGGGCACTGCCGGACGGGGACTGCTCCTCTTGTCCGGCGGCATAGATTCGCCGGTAGCGGGATACTTGATGGCTTCACGGGGTATGCATATTGATGCAGTTTACTTTCATGCCTATCCTTACACCTCCGAAGAAGCCCGCCAAAAGGTGATTGCCCTTGCACACATCATAGGACGTTACGCGCTGGGGATTAGAGTGTACATTGTGAGTTTTACTCAGATTCAAATAAAGATAAAAGAAAACGCCCCTGAATCATGGCTTACCGTACTTTTACGGATGGCTATGATGGAATGCGCGGAAATGCTTGCTCGGCACCGCAACGCTAAATGCCTTATTACTGGCGAGAGTCTTTCTCAAGTGGCAAGCCAGACTATAGAAAATATCGCTTGTACTGAAAGCCGGGTACAATTACCGATTCTCCGTCCCCTTATCGGCATGGATAAAGAGCGGATTATTCGTATAGCTGAAACGCTTGGGACATACAAAACTTCAATTCTGCCGTATCAAGATTGTTGTGTACTTTTTAGTCCGCCTCACCCGGTTTTACGGGGGGAGGCAACAAAAGCCCTTCAGCTTTATAAACAGCTTGAACTGGAGAGCTTAATCGAAAAAGCTCTGGGGGAAAGCGCTATGGTAAAATGCGCTTTCCCATAAGCCGGGAGCTTATTACTTACTTAAACCTGCTTTAGCATAAGCCGGGTTGCTAGCCGCGGCCGCGTCAATTTCAGCGAGAATAGACAGTTCCGTTTCCTTATCAAAAAACCGAGCTTTTTCCATATTAGGCGTAAAGTTGACGGTATCCCCAACCTTGAATATATGGGTAGGTTCAGTTCGGGCAACCAGCGGCTGGGTGCCGGTATTGAGCCAGAGGGTAGTATCCGCGCCGAGGGGTTCAACAACCGTAATGCTCAAGGGCATATTGTTTTCCGCTGCGGGTTTTTCCTGAAACAGCATATCTTCAGGACGGATGCCAAAGAAAACTTCTTTACCTACATATTTTTTGAGATATTGAACGTGTTCATTGGCGACTTTTACCACAAACGAGCCTTCTTCAAGGGCGACAGCGCCGCCTTTTTCCACTACCTTAACGGTCAGGAAGTTCATAGGCGGAGAACCGATAAAACCGGCTACAAACTTATTACTCGGATGATTATAGAGATACAATGGAGAACCGATCTGCTGAACCTTTCCGTCTTTCATAACCACAATCTTGTCCGCCATGGTCATAGCTTCTACCTGATCGTGGGTAACATAGATCATAGTTGCGTTGAGCCGGTGATGTAAGCCTGAAATTTCGGCGCGCATCTGTACCCGAAGTTTCGCGTCCAAGTTGGAAAGGGGTTCGTCAAAAAGGAAGACCTTGGGATTACGGACTATGGCGCGTCCCACCGCAACACGCTGACGCTGACCTCCTGACAGGGCTTTAGGTTTACGGTCAAGGAATTTTTCGATATCCAAGACTCTTGCTGCTTCATTCACGCGGCGGTCAATT
>JAITHD010000131.1 GCA_031280155.1 Treponema sp.
GTTATTGTAACCCACGAAATGACTTTTGCCAAAGAAGTTGCGGATCGAGTGCTGTTCATGGACGGGGGTTTCTTTATTGAAGAAGGGTCAGCCCTTCAGGTTATCGATCATCCTCAGCAAGAACGGACCAAAGCGTTTTTAAAGCGCTTGTTGTGAGGACCCAGCCTCACAACGGCGGCTTAGGCTATACCAATGTTCGCGCTATCCGCACAATATCAGCCAAAACTCCTCCGGCAGTAACTTGAGCGCCTGCGCCGGGACCTTTTATCACCATAGGAAGCGTATTATACCGATCCGTGGTAATCACTACCATATTATCCGCGTCTACCAAGGAACGGAACGGGCTTTCCGGCGGTTCCGCTCTGAGCGAAAGCCGAGCGGAATGAGCTTCAATAACCGCCACATACCGTAAGGCTTTGCCTTCCTGTTCAGCTTCAGAACGGCGTTTTTCAAAACCCGCATCCGCTTTTTCAAGCTCTGTGAAAAAAGCATCTACACTTGGAGCTTCAAAACAGGCTTTCGGCAGGAGCGGTTCAATCGTTACTGCTGAAAATTCCAAAGGTATCCCACATTCCCGGGCAAGAATCAGGGCTTTTCGAGCGGCATCCATAGCGTTGAGATCGTCCCTGGGGTCTGGCTCAGTATAGCCTTTAGCTTTTGCCTCTCGAACCAACGCCGAAAAGGATTTACTCCCGTCATAGTTATTAAAGATATAACTCAAGGTGCCGGATACAATCGCTTCGATCCGCCGTACCTTATCACCGGATAAAAACAGGTCCCGCAAGGTAGAAATCACCGGCAGTCCCGCGCAAACCGTAACTTCATACAGATAAGGAACGCTCTGTTCTCTTGAATAAGAAATCAACTTATTGTAATACTCAAAAGAACCGGAATTTGCCCGTTTATTCGGGGTAACAATCGGTATCGCTCTTTGAAGAATAGCGGCGTATTGGGACGCAATTGCGTCGTCCGCGGTACAATCGCAGAACGCTACATTCGGGAGATTTAGAGACTGCATCTTGTCAATAAATAGAGGCAATGAAAAGGGCTGGGCTGGATTTTGCAGAACCGTATTGGCAAGTAAGGCTTTCACCTGTTTTGGGTCCATTCCTTCTGGGCTAAAAACCATGTACCGAGAGTTAGCCGCTCCTACCAGATTAATTCTGACCCGATGGTCTCTCGCTAAAACCTCCCGATGATCCGCGATCTGATCCAACAGGGTTCCCCCAATAAGACCAGTACCCATCAGAAAGAGATTCACTGATCTGACGCCGGCAAGGAAAAACGCTTCATGGATGGCGTTGACCGCCTTGACTTCGTCCTGTCTGCCGATGACTGCGGATATGTTCAGTTCTGAAGAACCTTGGGCAATGGCAATTACATTGATCCCATTTCTCCCTAGAGCGTGAAAAACTCTCCCGGAAATGCCCGCAGTATGTTTCATCCGAGAGCCTACTACCGCAACAATAGCGAGATTTCCTTCTATGATGGGTTCGTCAATAGCCCCGGAACTGATCTCCCGCTCAAATTCTTCTGTCAGTCCAGCTATTGCCGGGGCTGCGTCTTCTGGCAAGATTGCAAAACAGATAGAGTATTCGCTAGAACTTTGGGTAATAAGGATGATATTGATCCCTTTTCGCGCCAGTACGCCAAAGAGTCGAGAAGAAAAGCCCGCAACTCCTACCATGCCTGAACCCTGAATACGGACCAGGGACACATTATGCATTGAACTAATCCCTCTGATAGGATAGGCGCTCTCTTCAGCCTCTTCAGTAATCCTCGTTCCGCCTCCCTTAATATTAAAGGTATTACGAATATAGATGGGTATGCCTTTTTTCAACGTAGACTTAATCGTAGGCGTATACAATACTTCCGCGCCGAAATGGGACAGTTCCATAGCCTCAATATATGATATCGTATCAATCTTGAAGGCGTTTTTTACCAGCCGAGGATCCGCGGTCATAATACCGTCTACGTCAGTCCAAATTTCTATTTCCTCAGCTTCCAGAGCAGCGCCGAAAATCGCGGCGCTTAAATCTGAGCCTCCTCGTCCTAAAGTCGTCGCAGCTCCTTGCAGGGTTGAACCGATAAAACCACTAGCCACATACAATACAGGTTTGGTCAAAGTATGAAAAAAGGAAATAATATTGGAAAAGGTTTCCTTCATCAAAAATTGAGCGTTTCCATGGCGCTCGTCGGTTTTAATAAGCTCTCGCGTATCAAGATATACCGCAGGAATCCCCGCTCCGGTGAGGATCCTCGCGAGAAGCGCTGCTGAAAGGCGTTCTCCAAAACTCATAATCCTATCAAGGGTCTGAAGAGAAAGCTCCTGTAAGATAACTATTCCATCCAAAATGCGGATAAGCTCTGCAAACATCGTTTCTATGAGAGAAAACGCAGTATCCCGCTCAGTACCTTTCAGAAAATAGGCGGCGGTTTCTCGATGTCTATCTTGCATACTCTGTAACATACCAGTATAAGCGGAATCTCCAGCCTGAGCTTTTCGAGCAAGCTCTATCAATCCATCGGTCATTCCTGAAAACGCGGAAGCCACTGCTACCTGTACGTTGCCGGCATGATCTTTGTCCCCAAGTATCGTGATCACGTTACTAATCGCTTCTATTGACCCTAGAGACGTACCGCCAAATTTCACAACAAGCATATTATCACTCCATATCATTGCTTTAACTGCATATCACAGTAATACGATTTTTTAGCATATTTATCAAGTCTGTGAAAACTCAGCAATTCATAAAGAGTCATAGCAAGGTCAGCTCCCCTCTGGCTTTAGGCGGGGCTTGGGTCGGTTGCCCGGCGTGCTCCTAAGATTTCTACTTTCTTCCCGCTCTTTTCTAAGCGGCGGTTTCACGCTTGCTGCCAAGAGCCGGAGCCTTCATATCCATAGACGTTATGTTCCCACGCCGCGCGGGTAGGTCTTTCAATATGCTCATTATCACCTAGTCTTTGCCTACATGTCAAAAAAAGGGGGGGGTCTATAAGGTTTTACGGCGGTTTCGATATAAAAATAAAAACATCCGGGTTATCCGCATAAAAAAAGCCCGGGACCCGGATATTTTTACGGCAAGGGACGGAAGCCCGGCTACGGTTTTTCTCCACCAAAGCCGTCAAAAACGGCGAAACGCATACAGTCCTATTAAACGCAGTTTTTTCTGTTGCGTCAGCCACCGCCAAGGACAGTGGTGGGCTTGTTTTTATCTTTCAGTTTCATTAATTCTTCACAAGCCTCTATTACCTTGTTCCTATATTCATTTTCCGTTAAATATTTTTCAAAGTATTTATATGCACGTTTATAATCGCATAAATCAGGACGATTTTCATATATTGTGCATAAATTATCTTGTAAAAAATCACATATTCCATTATGTTGATGAGGCATAACGTCAATAAACG
>JAITHD010000018.1 GCA_031280155.1 Treponema sp.
TAGAAAATGGGGTACGGGCAAACGGCATAACAGGTCTGTTTACGCTGCGCCGCCGCCGGTAGGCGGCTTGGCAGCCATTCAGCTAGGTCATGGCTGCGCTCCTTCCCACGGCAAACCTCCGGCACATTTGGGCGGGGGGTCTTTGTTGCACAAAGCCCTTTTATGCCCGCCCAAACGTCGTAAACAGCCGGAACGGTATGTGCCATTTTTTCTGAATAGTCTAAAATGCAGAAAATACCGGAAACAAAAATAAAACTGCCTATAAATAAAATCTTTACGGAATATATTGAAAATTAAAAAAATCTATGATAATCTTTATATAACTATTTTCCGAATTATGAATATAGTAGGAGGTTTAAAATACAACGGTATTATATACCATTATGCTGGTTATTAGCAAGTCTTATAGTAATAACCTTAGGCTGTGAGGGGGAAATAACAAGAATTGATTGGTTTTTTTTAAATAAATTAAGTCTATTTAAGCAAGGTTCGAATCAGTCAATCGACTTTTATTACATAACCGGTTCTAAAACAGATAGAGAAGCCTTTAAGCAGTTATTTGCTCTGTTGGCCCAGGAGACCGAATCAGGAGAAACAAAATTTGCGGTAGTCCGGGAAATCGCAAGCCGTTATGTCCGCTTAAAGGAATATTATAAATTAATTAATTTTCTCACTGCTCAAATTAATAAGGATCCCCAGGATCCTTATGGCGCGTATTATCTGCACATGACTGCATATACTTATAAAGAACAAAAGGCTTATAACGTAGCGGCTATCTATTTTGATATGATTATCAAGAATTATCCTGATTTGACGGTTCAAGGACAATCGATTCATCTGGACTGTCTGAATCATCTAATCGTTTTAACCGATAATCCTGAACAGCAGGTCAAGTATTATAAAGAGCTGATCGATCGCTTTCCAGAAAAGATAGACCTTGGGGTAGCGTACTTTAGGCTTGCTTATGGGTATGAGCAGATCGGCGAATGGAATGAGGCGATTCAGACCTATACCTTGTATCGTCCCTATATAGGGCAAACGATAGTTCCCGGATTTCCAGATGCAGATTATCATGCGAAACAATTAGTTGATTTTAATAATTCTCCCAAAGATTGGACCTTTGAAAGTCTTAACGCTCTGGTCAGCGCTATCAAAGAAGCCCTTGATACAGGAAGCAGCGCCCGCCTGCGGCAGTATCAGGCAAAAGTCAACTTTTTTGCCCGCTCCTGGGCCCAGGATACGGACGATTCAGGAATGGCTGAATTCAGTCTTTCCGCGTTTATGACCAGAAACCCGATACAGTATGCTGACGCTCTTGACGCTAGTTCTAACGCTACTGAAGCGTATCTGCGAACCGCCGGTTGGGACCAATACATTACAACATGGTATCTTTATTTTAGAAAAATTTATTTCCCTTTAGACCCTGAAATCCACGGACGTTGGGAATGGGCGGGGATTTATTATGGAGAAAAATTGTGAGTTTTTTTATGTTTTTTAAGAAAAAATCGGTCTTTTTTGCTTTAGGCATGACGAGTTTGGTATCCTGTATGTCGTTACACGCTGAATCAGGTATGATTGATCCGGAATTACTGATAACCTTACCGGTTCCGGAACTTTCGATTGAATTGTTGTCGGAATTATCAACAGGCCTGTTTGAGGAACAGTTTTTTGAAGAATCCGGAGAAGAACCCCAATCATTGAGTATGGAACCGGCGGTAATGGTAGAAGAGATACCTCTTATTGAGGAGGAGCTGATGTATCCTGAGTTAAATTTGGATGCCCCTATAGGGCTTCCGTCATTGCCTCCCTCTCGACCGATGCGGATAACCCCCTATAATCAGCCTGTTCATTTAACCTCGGAGATGCGGATCCAGCCGCTTTCCATAAGAGAAGGGAGTATACTAGGACTCGAACAGGAGCTTACCCAAGAGTATATTATCCGGTATTCAAGCCCTAAAGGAATCGAAACCCTTGAGGCTATCATGCGCCGAGGCAGTCTTTATTTTGCCTTTATCCGTAAGGAAGTAGAAGCTCGAAAGCTGCCGTTGGAATTGATGTACCTTCCGGTAATTGAATCCGGGTTTCTTCCCACTGCGGTAAGCAAATCCGGGGCTACCGGATTGTGGCAGTTTATGAAGAACAGCATTGCCCCTTATGATATGAGGGTAAATGAATGGATGGATGAACGGATGGATTTCTGGAAGTCTACGATGGGAGCCTTGAGTAAACTGGAAGAAAATTATCAGCAGCTTGGAGATTGGTCTCTGGCATTAGCAGCCTATAATTCCGGACTCGGCGCGGTGAGCCGCCTCATTCAGCGAACCGGCATTAACGATTACTGGCTTCTTTCGGAAAAAAAACATCTTGTAGCTGAAACCATCCATTTTGTGCCTAAATTGCTGGCAATTTCCTACATTATGTCTAATCCTCGGTATTTCGGCATTGAACCGTTGTGGCATGACGATCCTGAATGGACAAGAGTTAAAGTCGGCAGAATGGTAGACTTAGAATTATTGGCTACTGAGGCGGGAATAGATAAGCGGGAACTGAAAAGCGCAAATCGGGAACTCCTCCATAACGTTACCCCGCCAGACCCAACGTACCATCTGAAAGTCCGGGCTGCCCACGTACAAGCAGTAGCCGCCGTGTTAGAGCGGAAAGACCTGAACCTGATCAGATACTATTTCCATACGGTTGCCTCTGGAGACACCCTCTCAGAAATAGCTCAGTATTACAGCGTAACTGTGGATAATATTCTTAACATCAATCCGGGAGTACAAGCCCGATATCTCAAGATCGGTTCTCGTCTGCTCATTCCGGCTTATAAAGACGTCCTGCCCTATTATGGGATTAAGCGGAATACCGGGGCTGCTCAAACATCGGGAATTCATCTTGTGAAACGCGGAGAAACCCTCTGGTCTATCGCTAAAGTCTATCAGACCACTCCAGAAAGCCTTGCGCGGATCAACAACATGGAATTGAATGACGTACTCCGTGAGGGAAGACAGTTAAAACTCCGATAAGGAAATAAGGAGTGAGTATGAAACGTGGTATGTTTTGGGGGGTGCTTTTTTTTCTTTGTGCTCCGATTATAGTATTTAGTCAAACCAAAATTGATATAGTCGGGTCTATAGAATGGGAACAGATGGAAATTAAAGCCTCGGTAATGGTTAATCTTGCTTCGGTAGGGATCCGTCTGCCAGCCGGAAGGATTCATGGGGAAGAAATTATTTCTGATGAATATCCTCATTTGGTGCGTCCGCTTCTTTTATCTATACCGGTTGATTCTTCTAGCACCCTGGGGGACCTGCTTAACCGAGGGGAATTTACTTTGCTGGGTACTGATAGGATTAGTCTGTCGGCTCAGAAGGTTCCGCCGACGTTATCTATAAATCTAGCGGTTATGTCCGCTCATTATACGGTGAATCTGAACAAACTCAGCGCGTCATTGCTGCAGCACAGCCGGCCTAAGGACGCGATGCGGGTATTAATCCCTGCGCCGGTAGCGTCCTATACGGGGATAATTATCATTGCCAACGATGAGATGCCTATTCATGGACGGAATACGTCAACCTATGCGATGCCCTGTATTTTTCCCAAAGTTTGGGATACTGAAATGAATCTCATCTATGAACGGAATATGATAGACCCTGACCTCGTACATACAATGGTACGGTATGTAAGTCCTAACAATATATTTCAAACCAATCCATCAGGTCTTGACGAAGACTTAAAAAAGCTGGTAGGAGATAATCCGCTGCGGATCATAGCCCGGGGGGTATTCGGTATTCGTCCCACAGACCCCATCATAGACCGGGAAGACGCGCTTTTGATTATCTCTTCTGAGAACAACCGCCGGCTTTTGAGGGAAGGCAAGGTAGCTATTGTCCTGAATCGTGAAGTGTTAAGCACTAGTTTTTAAGATAAGGACCAAACGCCTCAGTTTTGGTATAAGGTTGTTTTTGTTATCCGGTTCGCCGTAAAATCGTCTTTTATGCCTGGTCACCTGGTTTTAGGACCGATCAATGGGCGCTTTTAGCGCCCATTACTACTATGATCTCCGTCAAAAGCGGGATGCTTCGCAGTGCAGCAGGGGACTGTTTAAGGTTTGTCCTTAATAATTAGTTTTTCCGGTTTTCTCAAATTCTTCAATGATTTTTACTGAGGGCTGTTTAGTGCAAAGACTCACCAACACAATGACAAGACTGGAAATGATAAACCCCGGGAGCAGTTCATATACCCCAAAGACGCCGCCGAGTTTGCTGATATGCTCTTTCCATACAATAACCATAATTCCTCCAGAAAGCATTCCGCCTATCCCGCCGGATAGGGTTGTGCGCTTCCAAAACAAAGAAAAAAGGACAAGGGGTCCAAAAGACGCGCCGAGACCAGCCCAAGCGTACGATACGATTCGGAAAATAGACTGGTTTCCTGAAAGCGCTACAGCTACCCCAAAAACCGTAACCATAAGTATCGAAATACGGGCGGTCCACATAACCAAAGTTTCCCCGGCGTCTTTCTTAAACAGACCTTTGAGCAGATCGTTGGCAAGCGCGGAAGATACAATGAGCATATAAGAATCAGAAGAACTCATAGAGGCGGCGAGGATCCCGGAAATTACAAGACCCGCCACAAAAGGGGGGAAAAAGTTTTGGGACAGATATAGAAAGATATTTTCAGCGGCGCCCCCAGTACCGAGCAGATTGGGAAAGATTGCTCTGCCGATTAAACCGATAGAGACTGCCGCAAAGAGGGAAACAAAACACCAGGTCACCGCGATGCGCTGAGAATCCCGAATTTTAACAATATTTTGAATAGCCATAAACCGTACCAGCACTTGGGGCATACCGAAATAGCCAAGTCCCCAGGCCATACACGATATAATGTTCAGAAGCGAATAATCAGCCCCCAGACCGAATTGAGGTTTTCCCGCTATCATTGCCTGTACTGTATTGGCAGAAACCGGAAACCCTGCGGCATCTATCGGCGTTGCGATCCCAAATATATCAAGAAATCGAGGAAAATTCCGTAACTGTTCCGTAATTCCCGCAAAACCCCCGGCATGAACAAAACCCGATATCAAGACCAGCAGGATGGCGCCGATCATTAACAGTCCTTGAATGAAATCAGTCATGCTTGCCGCCAAAAATCCGCCTAACAAGGTATAGATCAGCACAATCGCGGCTCCGAGAATCACCATTACGGTATAATAATTTTCCGCGCCAAAGACATAACCGAACACTTTGGCAAAGGTAACAAACTGAGCGCCTACATATATAGAAAAAAATACCAGATTCATAACCGCCGCGACGGTCATTAAAATCCGTTTTGAATCATGGAAACGATTGCTGAAAAATTCAGGCAGGGTAATCGCGTTATCTGCTACTTGAGAATACGTTCTAAGCCGTTTGGCTACAAATTGCCAGTTGAGCCAGGTCCCGATAGCTAATCCTATCCCAGTCCAGAACGCTTCTCCGAGGCCGGTAAAATACGCTACTCCCGGTAAACCCATTAAAAGCCAGCCGCTCATATCGGAGGCTTCCGCGCTTATCGCCGCTACCCAAGGGCCTAACCCGCGGTTGCCTAGGAAGTATTCTTCTGGGCTGCTGTTGCTTCTTCGAGCATACCAAAGCCCTACGCCAATCATCGCTATCAGATATACTCCCATGCCGATAAAGGTTTGAAAATTCATTATGTTCCTCCTGTATAAAAAACGGTTTTGATTTTATAGTAAGCTGTGTATCCCGTCAACGGCTTAACCTTTTGAAGGTGTTGCAAAGCAAAGTTTTTTTAAGTATTTTAAAG
>JAITHD010000001.1 GCA_031280155.1 Treponema sp.
GTGGCTTATTTTAAAGGTTTAGAAAACCAAAACAAAATACCCCGTACTGATAAGCTCGCACCGGTAAGTCAGTGCGTGTATCTTGAGTCGAATGGGACTCCTTTGAGGGATTCTTTTAACCGCAGTTTCCAAATACCCTCTAATTTTATCAATCCAAGCAGAAAAGGCTTCCGGTTGCCTTCATCACCAGAATGGGAAGCCGCCGCTCTTGCCCAAGATATTGCTAATATATCAGAGGCTGATATAGGGTGGTTTGAAAAACCGGAGGGAACTCAAAAAATAGGACAGAAGCCGGTTCTAACAGCATCTGCTGATGATACTGTGTATGATATGATCGGTAATGTATGGGAATTCTGTAATGATACAACCGGGAATTCTTCACGGGTCAGACGCGGCGGCGCTTATGATTCGCCAAGGAATTGGTGTATACCTATTAATAATAATAGTGACTCTATTAGAAACGTTCCGGTGTGGGGCGGGGAAGAGGGCGCTAACGGTTTCCGTATAGTAATTACAAAGTAATGACAAAAGCGCCGTAAAGCCCCCCTGTGGGGATATTACGGCGCAAAATCCACAAGGATTTTTTAGCACATAGTATAATAACCCCTGTCGCAACGCCAGAGCCGCGTTCCGGCAGGTTAAAAAAACGGCAGGATATGAATTCCTATCGTTTCTTTTTTTAGAGGGAGGAAGTTGGAAGTTTTTTCGCTATGTCTAGGGTTAAGCCCTCAGTTCAAGGACTATACGCTTGTATCTGCGGTGTAATTGCTATCGCAGGTTTATAACTTCCCGCCTCACCGGTCACTCTAACTACTCCTCATTTGAACCGTTTCTGAAATCGAGACATCATTGATTGAGCTGCGGCGGGATTCTTATTCATCTTAGTTATCTTCTTCATTATGGTCCGCATTTTCTCAAATTTCTTGATAAGCCGAGCAACTTCCGCCACTGAAGTACCAGACCCGCGGGCTATTCGAGTACGGCGGGAGGAACCAATAATAAGATGGTTTGACCGTTCCTGCCGAGTCATAGAACTTAAAATCGCTTCCTGAATTTTGAGGTCTTCTTTATCTATATCCTCTTCGCTGAACTGCCCTGCCATACCCGGAATCATATCCAGCATAGATTGGATAGACCCCATCTTTTTTATGGATCTGATTTGGGTGAGCCAGTCCTCCAAGGTAAAGGTTTCTTTCTCAATCTTCTTGGCTAAAACTTCGGCTTCTTTTTGATCGATCACTTCTTGAGCTTTTTCTACAAGACTTACTACGTCTCCCATGCCAAGAATCCGGCTTGCAATCCGGTCAGGATGAAAAGGTTCAAAATTCTCGGGTTTTTCCCCAAGTCCGACAAATTTGAGGGGCTTACCAGTGATGGTCTTGAGGGACAGCGCCGCGCCGCCTCTGGTATCAGAGTCAAACTTAGTCAGCACCACGCCGGTAAGACCGATTTTCTCATCAAAAGTCTTTGCAATGTCTACCGCCGACTGACCAGTCATAGCGTCCGCCACTAACAGCAGTTCATCCGGGGAAGAAGCGGTCTTGAGCCGGGAAAGTTCCTCCATCATGGCTTCATCTATCTGAAGCCGTCCTGTGGTGTCTATGATCATAGTATCGATCATGTTTTGCCGGGACCATTGGAGGGCTTCTTTGTAAACCTTAACGCTGTCTGTAGCGCTGATTTCTTTATAAACAGGAATCCCGATTTGATTGCCAAGCACCG
Source organism: Treponema sp. (assembly GCA_031280155.1). Taxonomy (GTDB): domain Bacteria; phylum Spirochaetota; class Spirochaetia; order Treponematales; family Breznakiellaceae; genus JAITHW01. The sequence continues at coordinate 1,723 of JAITHD010000001.1, forward strand.
CAAGCTGTTCTATAGCTGCGGGACGTACCAAGTCGCAGGCTACCAGCAAGGGTTTACGCCCTTCTTTCTTGAGCCTGAGCGCAAGTTTTGCGGAACTGGTAGTCTTTCCTGAACCCTGAAGTCCAAGTATGAGAATTACCGATAACGTATCAGGTCCTTTTAAACGAAGGTCTTGCTTCGTATCCCCAAGAAAAGATACCAGCTTATCATGGACTATCTTGATGAACTGCTGTCCAGGATCCACTGCCCGAAGAACTTTTTCTCCCTTTGCCTCTTCTATGGTGGCGTTTATAAAACGGCGAACTACTCGAAGGTTGACGTCAGCTTCCAATAGCGCCATCTTAATGGTTTCTACCGCATCATCAATATTTTTTTCTGTAATCGTCGCCTTCCCTGATATGACTCGGAAAGCGTCGGATATCTTCTGGGTTAATTTCTCAAACATATTTTTATTTTACTGTTATTACGATGGTTCTACAATACTCAAATACCGGGGACTTATCCTTTCATGGATTGTTTTTTTACGGTTTGTAGGCTATACTACTTATCAGGAGATTCCCATGCTTAAATCAATGCGTAATATCGGGATCATGGCTCACATTGATGCCGGAAAAACAACCACAACAGAACGGATCCTTTATTATACCGGAAAAAGTCATCGGATAGGCGAAGTTGACAACGGAGAAGCCACTATGGATTGGATGGAACAGGAACAGGAACGGGGCATTACGATTCAGAGTGCGGCTACTACTATTTATTGGAAAAACTATCAGATTAATATTATTGATACTCCAGGGCATGTGGATTTTACTGCTGAAGTTGAACGATCTCTTCGGGTTTTGGATGGGGCGGTAGCGATTTTTGATGCGGTTCGGGGGGTAGAACCCCAGACCGAAACTGTGTGGCATCAGGCGGAACGGTATAAAGTGCCTTGTATCGGCTATGTCAACAAGATGGATCGGGTTGGGGCTGATTTTTTTCAGGTTTTGGAGGATATTAGAGCTACATTAGGAGCTGATACTGCGGCTATTCAGATTCCTATAGGTAAAGAAAGCGGTTTTGAAGGAATAATCGATCTTATTGAAATGCGGGAAATCCGCTGGGACGGAGCTACTGAAGGAGAAAAAATGCTTATTGCTCCTATCAGAGCGGATCGGATAGACCTTGCCCAAGAATGGCGGGAAAAACTCATTGATACGCTTTCAAAAACCTCTGATACTATTACCTTACAGTATTTAGCGGGAGAAACGATATCTCCAGCATTACTGAAACAGGAATTACGGAAAGCCGTTTTAAGCCGAGACCTTCTTCCTGTTTTAGCTGGGGCTTCCCGGCGGAATATGGGGGTCCAGCCCCTTGTTGACGCAGTCGTAGATTACCTGCCGTCGCCGGACGAAGCGGTTCCCGCCCTGGGGCATCATCTCAAAAAAGAAGAAGAAGTCCAGGTGTCTTGCGATCCCTCAGGTTCTCCAGTAGGACTTGTATTTAAGATTCAAAATGATCGAGAAGCTGGAAGCCTCTGTTATATACGGATGTATTCGGGATCTATAAAACCCGGTACAATGGTGTTTAATATAGGTAAAAAAAAGCGGGAACGGGTAAACCGAATCCTCCGGATGCATTCTAATAAATCAGACCCATTGGATTCCCTATCCGCTGGGGACATTGGGGTTGTCATTGGAATGAAATTCGCCCAGACAGGAGATACTATTGGAAGCGAAGGACTGCCGTTACTATTGGAAAAAATGCAGTTTCCTGAGCCGGTCATCTCGGTTTCCATTGAGCCGAAAACGCTGTCTGAACAGGATAAACTTAGAGAGATTCTCGGTATTCTTTCAAAAGAAGACCCTACGTTTACAACAAAAGAAAACGTAGAAACCGGACAACTCATTATTTCCGGCATGGGAGAACTGCATCTGGACGTACTGGTTACGCGGATACTCAAAGAGTACCATGTAGGCGCCAAAGTGGGGAACCCGCAAGTTACCTATCGGGAATCAGTAAGTCAAGAAGTGGAACAGCCTCAGCAGTTTTCCAAGGTTTTTGGGGGTAAGGAAAACGCCGCTGGTTTAACCCTCAAAATAACGCCCTTGGAACGAGGCTCCGGAAATAGATATGTTTGCGGGGTAAAAGATCAGAATATTCCGGCGGCTGTTTTTGAGGCGATAGAACGGGGCATTACCGGCGCTTTTGGGTCCGGCATAGCCTTGGGCTATCCCTGCATTGACGTAGGCGTAACGCTCATTGATATACAGTATTCGGAACTTACGGGTACTGAATTTGCCTTTGAAGCCTGCGCCAACATGGGTTTTGATGAAGCCTGCCGAAGGGCGGGTCCGGTACTGTTAGAACCTATCATGGCAGTAGAACTTATTTGTCCTAAAGAATTTATCGGAGATGTGATAAGCCTTGTAACCCAGCGGGGCGGACAAGTTCTGAGTATTGATTCAAAGCCCCAAATCGAAGAAGTAAAAACCCTCGCTCCGATGGCGAAGATGTTCGGCTTTATGACCGCCCTTCGTTCAGTCAGCCAAGGACGGGCAACATTTACTATGGAATTTTCCCACTTTGAAGTTAAAAAAGAATAATCAGTTCAAAAAAGCGGACCTTAAAGGTTCGCTTTTTTGCGATTAAAAAAGACCGTCGGATAAGCGGAAATTTTGAGGAGTCAAGTTTTCCCAAGGAGAAGGCTCTAATACATCCTTATCAATCTCAACATAAATCTGCCGCTCATAATCAGAAGAAGGATGAAGCGCATTTTGACCGTTAAGATAGCCCAGATTGATGCTAGGTCCGCCGGTTAAATCACCGGGACGCATCCGTATCATAGTTTTCTGATCTCTAGTAATAGTATCCCAGGTGCGGGCGGAATCAGAGTACAGCCCCATAGCTTGAGAACGGTATATACTATTGCCGGTACGTTCTGTCAGAGCTTCCAAGGTTACTCCAAAATTGTTCCGCACTGTCATGAGCCGTTCCGCAAGTTCCATGTGATCTTCCCGATCATGAGGCAGGAGTACCGAAAATCGTGATCTGTCGGCGTTTAATTGTTCCAGCAACTGGCTATAATACCCTTCGGCAATGGCGTAATTACCCCGCATGTACGATGCGTTTCCCAAAGCGTTGAGGAGTTTCCGGTTTAACGGCATATCCGCTGAAGCCGCTACAAACCGTTGGAGCGCCGCAGCCCATTGACCTTGATGATAATAGGCTGACCCCATCCGGTACTGCATTTCTGGAGGGGCCCAGTTGTTCTGTTCAGCCCGTACATAATACTCCAAGGCGGTTCCCATATTCCCGTCTTTAGTGAAGTATTCCAAATCCCCCATATCCGCATAGAGCTTACCGAATTGCGGAGAACGGGACATAATCCGCCTGTTAAGCGCATCTTCATAGAGCGAGATGCCTTTGAGCAGATGATCTTCTGCATTAAAAAATTCTTTATGATTGATCAGCAACTGGGCGTACCGCTGTTCCGCGTCAATCCGCATATTTAAGCGCCGTACTGATTCTTCTGGACTTACATCAAAGAATTTGATCGCATTTTCTAACGTTATCCGTTCATCAGTAGGATTCTTGAAATAATTATAATACCGGGCAAGATGATAGTGAGGCTCAGGCTGCGCGGGCTCTGCATTGACCGCTTTAATGAGAATGTCCCGAATTCCATCGATCCTGCTGATATATTCATTGGGAACCCCCGGAAGGTCTTCAAATTTTTTATCTAAGAGATATCCGCCTAATTCCGCTAATCCCGCAGGAGTAATCTTATTAGACGGATCATCCATAAAATAATGCTGCAACGGCAATACTTCTTTTAAATTGTCAGTACGGATAAAATACCGCATCATCCGTTCAACCACAGGACTAGTCCACCCATAGCGTTCCAGCAGCCGCGCATAGGCTTGACGGGCGACCTCATACTGTTCGGGTTCCATATCACCCCAGGCAAGCCCATTATCTCCCACTGCAAGGAGCGCCTCTTTATCATCTACCTTGTAATCAAGTATATTCCTCCGCAAGAGGCTATCCGCTTTCCTAAAGTTACTAAGACTGGTTTCCATAGCCGCGTAATCCATGACCCCTTTCTTATCCCGCGGATAATTAAGCAGCAGGAGATCATATTTTTCCCGAGCGGCAATATACTGCCGTTTGTCACTAAAACCCTCAGCATACCGGTAAAACCACTCTTTTTGACGGTGGAGTTTCAAGGCTTCATTAAACCGTTCATTCGCTCGAGCGTAATCTCCCGCTTCTATACGCTCATAGCCTTTTTTATAAATCGAATCAGCGTACAGCGGAGTATAAACGAACCGGTGGATCAGATAAAATAAAGAAGCCGCTACCAGCGCAACTAAGATAAAAAGCCGCAATACTGGTAAAAATTTATGGATAAAAATATATACAAATGAAGCGTGTTCCGCTTCCAAGGCTTCGCCGGTCTTTTTTTCAAACCCTTTGGGTATAGGGATAGACCGCTCTAAGATTTTACCCGCCAAAGAAGCGGCTTCTCTCATGGAAGCGCCCTGGGCCAGACTCTTTACGAATTTTGACATAAGCGTCGGGTCTACTGCTTCTTCAGCGATTATTTGTTCACAGGCAATACGCAAGTTTAAAGGATACCCGGCAATGGTTTTTTGAAGACGGTTAAGCTCTTCATTACTTAGCTGAATCTCTTCAATATCATTATCATCTGAAGGTTTGGAAAATAAAGCCAGATCATCATCAAACCCTTCAAGCGCGTATTTTCCTAACTCATCTTCAAAGCCTCCAGGACCTTCTTCCATTTTAAAGGCGTCAAAAGAATCAATAGACGTACCTTCAGCCTCGTTGTCCGCTGCGTCAACATCGCCGATATCGGGAAACTGGATGTTCATATTAAAAAGGTCTTCTTCTTGCGGAAAATTGACGGCTTCCTCTGACGTTTCCACGCCGGGTTCTTGTGCGGCTTCCGGGGAGGAATCAGCCGGAATCGCGGCAGGGTCAAGCGGTATCTCCTCCTCTGGTTCATCTGCCGGCGCTGAGTCAGGCGCTGAATCAAGCGGAACTTCCCCATCAGGAACAGTTGGGGCTTCCGGTGGATTATCAATGGTTAGGTTATCAGGCTCGTCTGGGTCAGACAACTCATCCGCGTCAGGAATATGTAAATCATCCAGAAGATTATCAATCGATGCGCTGTCAGGGTCTTCTTCGATGACCGGCAAATCCGCATCTGGAATATGTAAATCATCCAGAAGATTATCAGCAGTCTCCGCGGAACCCGGCTCTGGGGCTAGAATATTCAAATCTTCCGGGAGGTTGTTAGACATCGAATTTTCATCTGCTATCGGAATCTCATCCAGATGACTTAAATTATCAAGATCAGAAGGCAGAAGGTCGCTAAAATCACCAAAGTCAAAATCATCGTTTGAAAAATCTGACGATGAAAAATCTGAAGCAGGCTTCTCAGGCTTTGACGGCTTAGGAGACATTGAAACAGGTTCAGACTCCGGCAGGTCAATATCTTCTATAGGAAGTTTTTGTTGAGCCAGAACAGTAGTTTCATTACCTATACTGCGAAACGAGGCTCTAAATTTTGCAAGTGCTTCTAATGACGGCATATTAAGATATTCGTGTATAAACCGATAATTGTAAAGAACTTATGAAAACAATTACGGCTGCTTTGCTCCTTGGTTTCATTATCGGCACTATTGGAGCAATCGATACAGAATCTTATCAATTTATCGATCATCTCTTGAGTATCACTGAACCCAGGAAGCCTGAGTTATTTGAAGACGGGATTATTTTCACCGCTTCTTCTTCTTATAATCGAGTGGGCATCGCCTTTGGATATGAGGGATTTGCTAAGGTACATTGGTTTAAAAAACTGGTATATCCAGAGAGTGAACCAGTTGAAGGAAAGAAAACAGGTCCTTCATATATTGATTCGGGAATTTTATTCCATGTGTATACTGTGCCGCCAGGGGTCCGGGAAGTGGAATATCGGATGATCATAGACGGACTTTGGACTACGGATCCTGCCAATCCCATGTTGAGGGTTGACCGTTCTTCAGGAATCGCCCATTCAGTGGTAGTAGTTCCTGAAATAAAAAAAGCCCCTTCTACCTTTGACGCTCCCCCAGGAAATTTTGTTTTTAGGTATAATGCTCCTTCAGGAGAAACCGTCACCGTAGCGGGTACGTTCAATGGGTGGGACCCCTTTATGTATGAGCTGCACGAAACAAGTCCAGGTAATTATTCCTTAACCCTTCCGCTGCCTCCAGGAACCTATCATTATGTATTTTTTCATCGAGGTCAGCGGGTTCCTGACCCTCATAACCGGAACAGGGTATATACTAAAGACGGAAAAATCGCTTCCTTAGCGGTTATCCCGTAAAATTCACGGACTCAAGGCAAGCTGTTTCCAGACTGTGGGGCTTTCTTGTCCTATCCGCCAAAACCCAACTGCTTTTACCCCTAAGCCCCGGTATAATTCCATACGATTTGAAATGGAATAATCGTCTTCGTAGTAAACCGTAGCGGTAATCGGCGCTTTGTATGTAAAAGTCGGAATTCCTTTTTCCCGACGGATATAGGTAATCTGTTGTTCGTCTTTAATCTGCTGGATAGTTGAATAAATGTAGGCCTGACTTGGATTCCAGTTTCCCCAGCTTCGACCATAAAAAGGCAGTCCCATAATGAGCTTTTCAGGTCCAATAATTTTCAACGCATAATTCGCTACAGACCTGCACCAATCCATAGACGCAATGGGACCGGGTTTACTGCCAGACCAATGCTCGTCGTAGGCCATCACCAGAATCCGGTCTACTATGCCGCTGATCTTCCCATAGTCGTATACGTCATTTTCCAGCGTTCTTGATCGGGCGCTCAGAGCTACTGTAAACGTTTTGGTTCCCAGCCCCTGCCGCAGTTCTCCAAGAAATGAACGGTAAGGCGCACCGTCTCTGGCAGGCACATTCTCAAAATCAATCTGCAAACCCTCAAACTGCTTCGAGGCTTCAAGCAGATCCGCAATGAGTTTCTGTCTAACCTGAGTCCCCTCCATAAGGACAAAATGGCTTAAAGCCTGCCCGTTACAAGCCACAACCAGATGAATTCTGCCTGAAAAATTCGGGATATTCTTAGGATTCGGAACGCCTACCAACTGTCCATAGATATTGACTTCAGCCCCAAAATAACCAATATCGGAAATAGGCATTTCGGGTTTGAAAAAATGCTCTCTCCCGCTTATTAGATACCCCCAAATCTCCCCAAAGGAAGAAACCGGCAATTCCTCCCCTTCAGGCAACAGTATAATAGGCTCTTCTTTTTCAAGTTCCGGTACTGGCGGCTCTGGGCTTTCAGGAACCGCCGCATATTGGGGAAGAGGCTCTGAGATCGAGGTAATGAGGATGGGCAGCATCCCCCACAATACTAATCCGATACAATAGTTACGCATCTTTCGTTGTTCCGTCATGGTTCTGTTCTACCGGAAAGGTAATGGTATTTGCTCGGAAATGGGCGACAGTCATGTCCAACCCAGCTTCATGGAACCCGTTTTGTATGCTTTTAAACAATTCTGAATATACCGACGGTACTTTATCAACTGCTTTTGTATAAATATTGATTTCATAATGAGCATAGAAATCGTCGAGTTTAGTTTGCAGAACAAACGGCATAGGATCAGGCTCAACGTATTTTGCTTTCAGTGCGGATTCAATAAGAATAGTATGAACCGTTTGCCAAGGGGTTGAATAGCCGAAGGTAATAATCGCATACAGAATAAGTCCCTTATCAGTTGGGTTTTCAGCGGCTACATTGTAATTAGTAATATTTGAAGCGAGAATTGCGGAATTCGGAAATGTAACGTACTCGTTTTTATGGGTTCGCAGGCGAGTTACGGTAGCGGATTTTTCCACTACAAATCCAGTAACATTACCTATTTGGATTCTATCCCCCACTTTGAAAGGGCGCATATAGGTAATGACAATGCCCGCCATAAGATTTCCGATAACTGAACTGGATCCCAAGGAAAACAGAATACCTACGAATACAGACACCCCTTGAAAAATCGCGGAATCTGAACCGGGCAAATAGGGATAGATGACGATAACTGTAAAGGCGTATAACAGAACCCGCAATATATTGAAGGTAGGCGGGGCCCAGTCAGAATAAAAACCGGAGATTACCAGTTTTCCCCGCTCAATTTGATCTGAAAAGAACCGCAGAGAACGGATAGCGTACCGAGCGATCAAGATGATAACCGCTATGGTAATCAAATTGGGGATATAGTTAATAATCGCGAGACCCGTATTCTTCAAAGGCTTCAGGATATACCCAAAAAGCGTTTTAGCGAGATTTCGGGTCGGCTCAAAAAGACTGAATAGTATAGGAAGAGTCAGATAAAGCTGAAAAATAATTACCACATATTTCAGGATCCGCAGTATAAAATAAATGGCGTTAAGAATTTGTTTGGTTTCCAGCAGCCGAAGATTCTTAATCGTGAGGGCTTTGAAATGGGTTGTTCCATAAACTGTGATTTTAGTTTCCAGCTTCAGAAAAAGATACCCTGCCAAACGTATCAGCAATACTTGAACGATAACGAGTACCGCCGCGATGCCTAGACGGATGAGAATATTAGCGTCCGGCAGGTCTAAATGCAGGTAATTATCCAAGAACGCTTCTTCAGTTTTCTCGAAAACAGGGGTTTCAGAACTTTCAGCGTTTTCCACGATTCGGTTCGATTTTTCCGTCTCCTGCGCCGCAAGCCCTAAAGGAAAAGAAACAATATTGAACAGCAAGATTATTATTACCCATAAAGTATAACAAAACTTCATAGTATACCTCATATAATTCACTAGATTGAAAGTGTACAACAAAAATAATATACCTAACAAGTGCTTCTAAAGATAGATACCGGACAAAATTATTTGTCAATTCTTTATTAGATTATCCAAATTTTAGAAAATTCAATCTGTTTTTTTATTATTTTCTATAAAAATATGGTTAATTTTATATATTAATCAACAAACGCCTGTATATTGCCATAAAAAACAGGTTCTTGGAACACAAATAGGCGCGCTGTCTCCACACTCCTAAAAGCAGCTTACAATGGCTCCCTCTAAAGCGTCAAGCTGGGGGTCAATGAGGGCTACGGGATCGATAGTTTTGCGGAGCATTCCAAGCCGCTCAGGAATCTCAATATTTTGACCTGTAGCTTTTGAAACCGCCGCCGCTTCTTTTGCCGGATGTCCAGTACCGAGGATGACAAAATGAGCGTCAGCGTGACTTAAATCATGAGACGCCGCAAGATGTTCCGCCGCGGCAAACCCTACCGCGCTATGAGGATCCAGAAATACCCCGTATTGTTTCCAGACCTGTTCCATAGTTTTAAGTGTAGTCTTATCATCAATAGTCCCGGGAAATACCATATTCCGCATCACTGCCGGGGCTTCCTCGTAAAAAGAGCAGAGCCGCGCGTAATTTGACGGGACGCTTACGTCCAAAGCCGGCGAAATGGTAGCAATCGGATTCCGCGGTTTAAATCCCCTGCCTTTGAAAAAATCCCCAAACGCGTTATTCGCATTCATCGCGGCCACAAAACCGCTCACAGGCATACCAAATTTCCATGCGTAAAGACCGGATATCAAATTACCGAAATTACCGCAAGGCACACTGAAAAAAAGCTCTCCTTTCAGGGATTTCTTGAGTTTAATGAATCCATAGAGATAATAAAAAGCCTGCGGCAAGAGTCTGCTCGGATTCAAGGCATTGGCTGTCGTAACGCCGTACCGTTCCGCAAAAGGCTGATCCCGCATGGTTTCTATGATAAGACGCTGGCAGTCGTCATAGGTTCCCCGAATTTGGATAGGTATAATATTGCCGCCTCTTGGCATAAACCCTTCTGGTTCTAGCCCTCGAATCGTACCGGTCGGATAGAGCAGAACCGCAATCATATTCTGCCGTTTATAAAAGGCGCGGGCAATACTGACGCCGGTATCTCCTCTCGCGGCGGATAATACCAGAATTCGCCGATTGTTTTTGATCAGCTCCTCCATAACCGCCGCAAGAAAGGCAATCCCGAAATCCTTAAAAACTCCGGTAGGTCCATTGTAGAGGGTCAACAGCGAAAACCGTTCATCCAGTTGTTTCAGTTCAGGCTCAAAATCAAAGGCGCTTTCCGCAACTCGAGAAGCGGAGAAAGGGTTGAGTTCCCCCTGAAGCAGCACCGGCGCAACAGTAGATACCAATTCATGGTAAGTTGTATCAGTATCCATGTATAGAAAAAACTGCCGCATATCCAAAACCGAT
>JAITHD010000045.1 GCA_031280155.1 Treponema sp.
TGTCCTTTGATGCCCGGGCAGCAGCAAACACCTCAGCAGAACTAATCTGGGACATAGCCATCCCGTCCCCGATAAACAGGAACACATACTTTGCCTGCCCTTTTCCGGCGGTCCCGGTAATCCGGTCGCTGTCTTCGCCGGAGCCTTTAGCAAACAAGGGCTGTAAGCACAGCGCCAGCGCGCACAGTCCAATCACGATACGTCTCTTCATTTTTTCCTCCATGGGGTTTTCTGGAAACCTCCGCTTTAAGATATGTGCATCCTATCCGGGAATTGTTAATATTGTGTTTGATAAATATAAAAAGTCAGTTAAATTATGATGGGAAAGAAGAAGACAGAGATGAGAAAAAGAGTTACTCTGAATAATACAACACCACCATAGAATTCAAATGCCATTTTTCCCGCCATGCATCAACAACTTGTTGTCAATAGCCGGTAATGATAGTCAAGGTATTATCTCTGAAGTGTACCGGTAAGCCGCTCCATAAAAGGCTTTTACTTACAAAATAATAGATAAACAGGTTCAAAGCTACGCAAGGAGTATGCTGTTAAACCGTATCGAAAAACGGCGGTCTCGCAAAAAATCCTTGCCTATGTAATTAAAGTAGGGTATACTTTATCTTATCGACCTGCGTGGAGGTGAATGTCGTCTGGTGGCGGCTGCGGACTTCAAATCCGTCAAGGGGCGGAAACGTCCTTGGTGAGTTCGATTCTCACACGCCTCCGCCATTTTTTTGTTTTTGCAGGCGGAAGACCAAAAGAGAAAAGGGGAACAATAAAAATGGCGAGACCGGGGAACAAAAAAGCGCTTTTGGAATTATCGGAAACAAACTTCAACACATTGCTGGACTTTATACAGGAACTTCCAGAGGATATAAAAAATAAGACATACCTCAACGATGAATTGAACGACCGGGATAAAACCGTAAGCGACGTGATCTGCCATCTGCATGAATGGCATATACTGATGGAAAGCTGGTATAAAATCGGAATGTCCGGCAAAAAACCGGCCATGCCGGCGGAAGACGTTACATGGCAGACCCTGCCGGTGTTAAACCGCCGTATATGGGAAAAATATAACGGCACAACCCTGAAAGACGCTATTGCTTTGTTCAGAGAAAGCCACAAAAAAATCATGGACCTAATAGAAAAACACACCGACGAAGAACTTTTTACCAAGAAAAAATATCCATGGACCGGAACAACCTCTTTGGGGTCTTATCTGGTTTCAGCAACTTCAAGCCATTATGATTGGGGTTTAAAGACCATCAAGGCCCTCAAAAAACTGCTTGCCTAAGCTCTTCCCGGACAAGTCCAACGACCGGGCTTATTCCCATTTTATTTCGCCGTTTACCGTCAGTTTTACTATTTCCGTATTTTCAAGTCCGTCGTTGTCAACCACCTTGACGGCGATATGACGCGTTCCCGGCTTGAGCGAAACGGTTTGTTTCCCTTCCTTGTCCATGACGATGCCGGCTAAAATACGCTGATAGATGCGTTCATTATTGAGCCTCACCTTTCAGGATAATCCGCTATCCAGCGGAAGAGAAGAGCATTGTCCGGGACCTAAGATTTTCAGCGGACTTTACAGGCTTTCACAATATCTTGCAATACTTGATCCGCTACAGTATAGGAAACCTGGCAGGTTCCCACTTGACGGTGCCCTCCGCCTTGATAGGCAAGCATCAATTTGCCGATGTCTACAGTCGCCGTTTTATTAATAATACTGTAGCCCGCTGAAATTGTGCATTTCTCCCGATCCGCTCCGTCTATCAGGGTAATCGAAATATTTTGATCCGGAAAAAGGGTATACAGCAGAAAACGATTTCCCGCATAAATAGGCGCCGCTCCCCGTAAGTCAAGAATAATCACCGTATCCTCAATTTTTGAATATTTCTGAATCATCTCCCGAAACAGTTTGTCCTGCTCAAAATATAGAGCCGCCCGTTCCGCTGCGTCAGGAAGAGCAAGAATCGCGTCAATATCCATAGAACCGCAGGCCCGGGATAACAGCTTCATAAGTCCCATATTGGTAATTGTAAACTGGGAAAATCGACCCAAACCGGTTCTCGGATCCATAATGAAGCCCAACAGAATCCAGCCATCGGGGTTCAGAATCTCGTCAGCGGTCAGATTACCGGAATCCACTTTGTCAACATAGCGCAGCATGGTTTCAAAGCGCTCCAGATTGGCATCAGGCAGGGTTTCACGATAGTATTCATACACAACTCTGGCGCAGCTTGGAGCGTTCCATGACACCTTGACAACCTCCCACTGTACCTGCGTAGGGGTTGAAACCTTAACAGGGCTGGGAAGTTTTTTCTCTTCAAGAAAAGCCTTGCCAAGCCGCTGAGTCTCGCTTGAATGATGATCAAACCACAGTTTGCAGCCTTTGATATAGGGGATATTGGCGACTACGTCGTTTTCCGTAGCCTCTACAAATCAATTCTGTACGTCTGTAGGGTGTACGAATTCCCATTCATCAATGATGCTCAAATATTCCAAAATAGCGCCACAGGCTAAACCGTCGAAGTCGGCCCTCGTTAATAACCGCATCCCATTCTCCTTTTCCTTCAAAATAATGCGCCGCAAGCATCACTATACCCTCTTCTCCAGCGTTTATATTGGTAGGAACGATTTTTGACCAGGCGCTAATATCAGCCTCGGCAAAGGCGGCTTCCGTGGCTGGCTTTGTTTTGGTTATTGCCGCCATAAGCGCGTTATTGCCGTTTTTAATGGAATTGGCGATGCCCTTTAATTGAGCGGCGGCTTCCGGCGCTAGCCCGGGAATATTCGAGTAAGCGCTGATAACGCCTACCGCAGGCAGGCGCAGTGTTCATAGGGCGGTTATGCGAAGTGGTGCGCTTATTCAAGTAATTTTCTATTATTACCGCCAAGCCGTTTTCTTTGTTCCGCCGGATTCAACCGGAGAGTGCAACACCTGAGTGACGGGTCAAAACCTCGTATGGTGTACGAAAGCCT
>JAITHD010000097.1 GCA_031280155.1 Treponema sp.
GCTTGATAAATAGTCTCCATTATTATCTATACTATATAAAGTTAAGGGAGATCAAAAAAAATGTCAATCAAGGATGTTTTGTCCGCAATAGAGCCAATATGGGGTTAAAAATTTAAGAAAAAAGTATTGACTAATTTTATAGCATAATTATTTAATGAATTGCAACAATCCCTTTTTTGGAACAGCTTGAAATTTGTTCCAAAAAAGGGATTGTTGCAAAAAAGTTGGTAGATCGGATTGGATTTCGAGCTTAGTCCGCGGTGGTTCCTCCGTCTACCGGCAGAGCGACGCCGTTGAGGAACGCCGCTTCGTCGGATGCAAGGAAAAGCGCTGTATTCGCCACATCCAGCGCTGTGGCAAGCCTGCCCAGAGGAACTTCTCCAAGACGTTCCTGCCGCCGCTCAGAGTTTTTGAACAGTTCCTGGACCAACGGCGTGTCTACTGTACTGGGATGAATGGAATTGCATCGAATATTATCTTTCGCATAGCGCACCCCAATCGTTTTGGTGAGCAGCGTTACCGCGCCTTTCGTTACTGTATAGGCTTCAGTGGTGTATCGATGCCCAATAAGACCGCATACCGACGACATATTGATTATCGAGCCGCCTCCGGATTTCCGCAGGACCGGAATACAATGCTTTATTCCAAGAAAGGGTCCCCGTACGTTAACCGCAAGCATAGTATCGAAATGTTCGGCCGTCATATCCTCAATCGGTTCCCGAATATTAATTCCCGCATTGTTCACCAGAACGTCAAGCCGGCCAGCGGTTTTTTCAACTTCCGCCAGCGCCGCAATCCAGCTCTCTTCTTTTGTAACATCGAGTTTTACAAAATATGCCGTACCCCCTGGGGCGTTTATAGCTTTCGCGGCTTCATATCCGGTTTCAGCCTGCATATCCGCGATAAAGACGACAGCCCCTTCTTCCGCGAAACGCCGGGCAATAGCTTCGCCCAGCCCTTGAGCGCCGCCGGTAATGAAGGCAACTTTTTTTCCCAGCCGCAGACTCATTTCCGAACCTCAACCTTTGCAAGGTTTTCATAAAAACGGACGATTGCGCTGTGGTCACTCGTGGCGTGTCCCTCAACTTTCAGGGCTTGCAGCGTTTCCATCACGTTCGCGGTCAGAGGAACCGGAACATTGAGATTATGCGCCGTGTCAAGGGCGTTCTGCAAATCCTTGATGTGCAGCTCAATACGGAAACCGGGCTTAAAATTGCCGTCCAGAATCATAGGAACCTTGGCGTTCATAACCGTAGAACCTGCCAAGCCGCCTTTAATCGCGTCGAAAACAGCTTGGGGATTAACCCCGGCTTTAGAAGCAAGCACAAAGGCTTCGGAAACAGCGGCGATATTCAAGGCCACAATAATCTGATTCGCCAGTTTGGTTACGTTACCGCTGCCTATATCTCCAACCAGCGTAACCGAAGACCCCATCTTTTCCAGAACAGGCTTTATTGTTTCAAACGCCGCCTTGTCCCCGCCGACCATAATAGCCAAGGTTCCGTCGATTGCCTTCGGCTCACCCCCGGAAACCGGAGCATCTAAAAATGCGGCGCCTTTGCCTTTCAGCGCCGCACCGATCTCTTGAGATGTGGCAGGGGCTATGGAACTCATGTCAACCACAATGGAGCCGGCTTTTATTCCCTCAATAACGCCGCGGTCTCCCAAAATCACCGCTTTAACCTCTGGCGAGTTAGGCAGCATGGTGATAACCGCGTCGCTTTTAGCGGCGACTTCTTTGCAGCTCTCGGCGGTTTCCGCGCCGAGGGCTTGCAAATCCGCTGCTTTTTTTGATTTACCCAGAACTACCACCTTGCAGCCGCCCTTGATAAGATTCTTCGCCATTGGGCAGCCCATGATGCCTAATCCAATAAATCCAATTATCATATAAACCTCCAAAACCTTATGGATCCAGTATTTTTTTAACCTTGCTGTATATGCAGGGGCTTGAAAGCCCGTATTTTTCAAGCAATTCCTCGTAACTGTGGGCGGACCTGCCGAATTCGTCGTTTATGGCGATCTGGGCAAAGGGTACATGGATTTCGCCGAACAGTAACGCGGCAATGCCGTGCCCCAGCCCGCCGATGACAGTCGCCTCTTCAGCCGCAAGAACTGCTTTCTTTCCTGCCGCATATTTGAGAATTTCCGCTTTGAGCAGGGGCTTGAGGGTACTCACATTTACTACCTGCACGGAAATTCCTTCAGCCGCAAGCCTTTTCGCAGCCTCTACCGACTTCCACACCATCGTTCCGGTAGCGAATATTACCGCATCCTTTCCATATCGAACTGGATATATCGCGCCTATGGTATATTCTCCTGCTGACGAAGTATATACCGGCAGATCGTTTCGATTGATGCGGATATACGCCGGTCCCTGATAGGCGGCTATGGTCTTTACCATCTTTCTGGTTTCTACCGCGTCAACCGGATTCAGCACAATCATATTGGGAATAGCCTTGATGATATTCCCGTCTTCAATAGACTGATGGGTTTTGCCGTCCCCAAAATCCGAAAGTCCGCAGCTTGAGCCGCAGATTTTCACATTCGCCTTGGGAATGGCGATAGAACAGCGGATTTGATCATAAGCCCGTCCTGCGGCGAACACCGCAAAGGTACTGTAAAAGGGTATCTTTCCCGCCAGGGCTAAACCTGCGGCGGTTGACGCCATGTTCTGTTCCGCGATACCCATCTCAAAATACCGGTCAGGATAGGCTTCCTTAAAAAGATACGACATCGTGGATTTGCCCAGATCCGCTTCAAGGGCCACTACCTGAGAATTTTCCCTGCCCAGTTCCAGCAAAGTTTCGCCGTAGGCTTTCCGTAAATTCATTTTTTCCATGATTCTTCCTTTTTTACGCTATCCGCACTTGTATCGCGTCCAGTTCTTTGACTGCCTGAGCGTAAAGTTCCTCGGTGAGTATGCCGTTATGATATGCGGGATTCCCTTCGGCAAAGGAAAAATCTTTTCCTTTGATCGTATCCAGCAGGATCAGCGCGGGTTTGCCCTTGACCTTTTGGGCTTTTTCGATCCCTTCATTAATCTGTTCGATGTTATGTCCGTCTACGGTGAAAACCTGCCAGCCGAAACTAACCCATTTTTCCGCCAGATTAGGGATGCTGAAAATATCCTTGGTTGGTCCGGTGGCTTGGACCTTGTTCCAATCAAGAAAAGCGGTCAGGTTGTCAACCTTGAAGTTCGCTGCTGCCATAGCCGCTTCCCAGAGCTGTCCCTCAGACTGCTCGCCGTCTCCCATAACCGCGTATACCCTAGCAGGACTTTTGTCGAGCCTTAGAGCCAGCGCCATGCCCAGAGCAATGGACAGCCCTTGACCCAAGGAGCCGGTTACCGCCTCGATACCCGGAATAGACATATCCGGATGTCCCTGCAAAAGTCCGTCCAGCCTTTTCACCCGCTTGAGTTCGGATCGGGGAAAACATCCGGCTTCGCAGAGCGCGGCATATTGAATAAGCGCTGCATGACCCTTGGACAGTACCAGCCGATCCCGATTAGGGTCTTTCAGCAAAGCGGCGCTGAACCGCATCTGATGAAAATACAGTACCGCCATAGTTTCAGCTAAGGAACTTGACCCGCCGAGGTGTCCGGCGATTCCTACGCCGATCATTTCAAGCAGATCATACCGCAATTTGAGGGCTGCCCGCTCTAACTCTTTCTTCTTTTCTATAGAAAACCCCATACTTCGCTCCTCAATTAATTGACGATTCTAGTAATGATAAGATGCGATACCAGAATAAAACTCAATACGCCCCCACCGACTGGGTTGAGGAATAAAACTGTGGGTAAGAGACGCGGTGAATGTTGTTTTATCATATCATACCTCTTTTTATATAGCAATTTTTTTCTTTCTTTATTGCTTTTTATCTCTTTCCTATTCTCTATCCCAATATTATAATTAAAAGTATGAAATTTAATCGGTATTTAAGTATTTGCGGGTTCCTGCTGGCATGTATGGCTGAAAACGCCTTGGCAGCTCCAGGGGATACTGCCCTGGGAAATGGTTTGTTTGCTCGGATCAGTACGGTCAAAGGTGATATTGTTGTCCGTTTGGAATATCAAAAAACTCCGTTGACGGTCTGTAATTTTGTCGCTCTGGCGGAAGGTAAAATGACTGCGGCCAAGGGAAAACCGTTTTATGACGGGCTTAGTTTTCATCGGGTTATTGCGGATTTTATGATTCAAGGCGGAGACCCTTTAGGTAATGGGCGAGGCGGACCGGGCTATCGTTTTCCAGATGAGATTGTTTCAACCTTAAAGCATGATAGCCCAGGGGTGCTTTCTATGGCTAATGCCGGACCCGGTACCAATGGAAGCCAATTTTTCATCACCCATAAAGCAACGCCCTGGCTTGACGGCAGGCATACGGTATTCGGCAAAGCGGTTCAGGGTCAAGAGGTGGTGAACGCAATCAAACAGGGAGACCGGATTAATCAGATAACGATTATTCGTAACGGCTCTGACGCCCAGGCTTTTAAGGCGGATCAGGCTGCGTTTGATGCGCTGCTGAAAACCATTGCCGCCGCATCTGACGCAAAAATTAAGTCGAAACGGGATGCGGATATTGCTCAGATTCAGAGCAAATACCCTAACGCCGCCGCAACGTCCTCTGGACTGAAGTATATTATTCAGAAACAGGGCAATGGAGTCAAACCGACCCAGGGCAAGACGGTAGCTATTAAATATAAAGGCATGTTTCTTTCAGGCAAGGTTTTTGACGCCTCTGATTTCCACGGCGGTTCTTTGGACGTACAGGTAGGGCTGGGCAAGGTTATCCCCGGCTGGGAAGAAACCCTGCTGGACATGCAGCAGGGAGAAAAACGACTGGTAATCATTCCGCCGGAACTTGCATACGGTGAGCGTGAGATAGGAGACGGGGTTATTCCGGGAAACAGCTTTCTGGTCTTTGAAATGGAACTGGTACGAATCCAGTAAAAATCAGATTCGGAGGAAAGAATATTCATAGATTGCCGACTATTATTCTATGAACATGCTTGACGATTCAAAAATCATTGAGTATTATTTTTTATCTTTCTAAGATCTAGTTAGGATTTTTTAATGGGTATTTTAACCAGCCAACAAATAACAACGTATTATGAACGTTATAAAACAACGGAGTTAACCTTTACTAAAGAAATAATTGAGGTTACTGGACTTGTAACTAAGCAGGTATGCTTAAAATGTATGGGTACGCTATGGCCATGTCTTGTATATTCATCTTCTCTTGAAAGCGCAAAAATAGTCGCAAACTCAAAATCAGGACTGATTCAGAAACTACAAGAAGCCAATCAAGCAGGGAGTTTGAAATTTTGTTTTACCGATACTGAAACAGGAAATCCGCTTATCTTTTTTGTCGCCGTCCGGTCTATGGGATACGCTCCTTATGGAGGGACTCAGGATATGATTATCATTCATCTGCAATTTACCCAGCGTCCCCCAGACGATTTGATTGTAATTATGGGACGAATTTTAGATGCCGATGCGAATTCCGCCCAGCGCCGGGGAGACCGAATCCTCGTCACTACCGACACGCAGCGGAAACTACAGCTTGCATCCCAGAATGTCGCGATTTCTATCCAAGGAATTCCCAGACAGTGTATTTTACGGGATATTTCTTTTTACGGCGCTAAAGTCGTCATCATGGGACTTGCCAAATTCCTAGAAGAACGGGAAGTAGTGCTGACTATTGATTTTGACGAACCAATGAAGAGTTTTTCTCTAAAAGGAAGATTTATCCGCTCAGAAGTGGTGGCAGGCAGACAGGAGCTGGTCGCTATGGCTATATCCTTTGATGAGTCCTTGGTTCCTATAGGATATAAAATACGGATTAATAATTATATCACCCAAGTCCGAGCGGATAACCGGTCGGATCAAGTGGTTAGAGACCCAGTAGGAGCGGAGCAATAGGATGCAAACTCGCAGTCCAAGCCGTATTGTGTTCTTATCGGTTCCTGAATCTTTGCGGACCCAGATTGAAGGCATATCAAAAGAACCGGATCAGGAATTTGTTATTGATCCGGCTATTCCTATTCCGGTTGCCTTAGCTCCGGGTGCAACGAATCTGGATATGGAAAATCTTTCTTGGGAAATGATCTTGTCCGGTATGATTCGGGTAGTCATGGATAATCCTGACGACGAAGACGCTCCCTATTACCGCCGTTTTGTGCTTACCGTTAAGCCGGATATTCTCACTGAATTCGTCCAAGCGGCGATTATGAAAACGAAAAACCGGGATTATGACATGGCTTTGGAGATTATAAGCGCTTTGGAAGGACTCTTTCCCCGGACCCCGGAGGTGCTGTTTAACCGAGCTTTTATCTTGGAAGAACGGGCTAACGCTTTGGAACAAGCAGGTTTGGAAGCGGAAGCTGATACTGAATACGACGCCGCGTATAACGCATATCAGTATGTACTGGCTCTGGAGCCGCCTTTTCCAGACGGTTTTTTCAACGCGGGTTTTTTCTTTATGAAACGCCGAAATTTTAATCATGCCCGGGAATGTTTTCATACATATCTCAATCTCTCGGAGGAAGCTGAAACAGCCGAGGACGCCGCCAAACGGGAACAAGCCCAACGGATCCTTGAAGAGATTGCCTCCCATAATTTAGACGACCCAACGTTTCGGGAGGCTTACGATTATGTCCGCCGCGGAGAAGCGGAACATGGACTGGCTAAGATTCGAGATTTTCTGGAACAGCACCCAGAGGTCTGGAACGGCTGGTTTATCTTGGGCTGGGCATTGCGGAAGATAGGGCGCTGGGAAGACGGCGCCGCAGCCTTCAGAAAAGCCATTGAACTTGGAGGCGGGAACAGTGATACCCGGAATGAATTGGCGATATGCCTTATGGAGTGCGGCGATCTTTCAGGGGCTCGGAAGGAACTTGAGGCAAGCCTTCGAGAAGAGCCTGAAAACGTAAAGATTATTGCTAATTTAGGGGTTTTAGCCCTTAAAAACGGAGACGACCACGAGGCCGCGGGGTTTTTCCGAACCGTCCTGGAACTGGAACCCCAAGACCCGGTGGCCCAGGCGTATTTTAAACGTTAAGAATAGAATATTCTGGTTCTCGATGTACTGGCTCTTCTTTCACGAGAGCCAATACATATTTCCGTCGGGATACTACAAGAGATTGCAGTTCCGAAAACATAGCTTTATCTACCTCTTCGGCAATAGGAAAAATATAACGTACAGTTTCTTCAGTGTACCTGTCGATAAACGCGGTTTTAATCACAAATCCCAGGGCAATCATGTTGGAAATACGGTCTGCGACTTTCAAGATTTTAGCCTGCCGGGAACCGCTTTCCAATATTCGAGTAAGAAATTCCGGTTTAGTTTCTCCCGGAAAACGGGTAACTTCTAACACTAAATCATATACCGCCGGACTTTCATAGTCCACTGACAGTAACGCGTTATGATTGAAATCAGGCACATCCTCAATAAGATCGTGTACAATTGACGCTTTGAGCAATATTGAATCTACATACCCATAGTCAATAAGCGTCGCCATAGTATCCAGTTGATGCCGGAACATATTTCCGCCGCCTTCCCGAACTTTACCAATGAGGGAGGTAGCAAGCTGAATATAGGGCGCAAGATGGGTTCCGTTAAGCCGTAACATCTCCTCAGTCGTCATAGTAAAGGCTCCTTAATACAGGGATAACACATACTTTACACTGCCCTATAACATAACTCGGATATATACGATTCAAGTTTTCCGATTCGTTGTAAGGCATCCTCCAGTTTTAATCGTTCCGCCTCCACTAATTCAGGAGGGGCGTTTTTCAAAAATTGTTCATTTCCCAATTTCGATTCCAGACTTGCAATAAATTTGCGATCTCTTGCTGCTTCTTTGATGAATTTTTGCCGCAACACCTCCGGATCCGCCGCTTCCAGGATATATACAAAAGCCTCAAACCCGGAACCGACTAATCCTATGGAGCCTTGGGGTTTGGCAGCCTCTTCACTGGACCCTTCGATATCCAGTTCTCCAATATTCGCCAGAAGTTTCACCAACTCCGCATTTTGGGCAAGGAAGGATCCCCGATCCTGATCAGATCCGACTCGCACCAATACATGGATCCGCTTGTCAGGATTAATCGTACATTCGCTCCGCAGCGTACGAATCTGCCGAACCAGTTCCTGTAGAAAAATGAAACACCGTTCCATTTCAGGGCGTTCCCGTTTTTCATCATACTCAGGATAGGAAGCGGTAATTAAAAGCCCCTGGGTATTCGGAAGTTTTCCGTAAATCTCTTCGGTTATAAAAGGCAGCAGCGGGTGGAGCAATTTCAGAGATTCCGCCAAAACCTCAAGCAGCACTGTAGTAGCCCGATCTTTTTCCGGGTCGTCCCCGGTCTTGATGGATAACTTCGTCGCCTCTACATACCAATCGCAGAAATCATTCCAGAAATACTCGTAGGCTTTGCTTGCGGCATCATTGTAGCGGTACGAAAGAAACGCTTCGGTTATTGCCTTGACTGCATTGTTAAGCCGGGAATAGATCCAGGTATCCGCAGGATTGAGAGCGGGATTTGCAATCAGATTTCTATTGTCCAGATGCATGAGGATATACCGGCTGGCGTTCCAGATTTTGTTGGCGAATTTAGACCCGAGTTTGACCGATTCCTTGTCTATCAGCAGATCCTGTCCTTGGGCGCAGAGAAACGCCAAGGTAAACTTGAGGGCATCCGCGCCGAATTCATCGACTAGTTCTAATGGATCAAGTCCGTTTCCCAGACTTTTGCTCATTTTCCGTCCCTGTTTATCCCGTAAGAGTCCAGTGAGATAGATGTCTCGGAAAGGAGCCTTGCCGGTAAACTCCAGACCCGCCATGATCATCCGGGCAACCCAGAAAAAAATGATATCGTAACCGGTTACTAAAGCAGTAGTCGGGTAATAAGCGTTAATATCCTCTGTTTGTTCGGGCCATCCCAAGGTGCTGAAGGGCCAGAGCCAGCTTGAAAACCAAGTATCCAGTACGTCCGGATCTTGTTCAAGGGCGGTACTGCCGCAGTGGGGACACCCCGACGGGTCTTGACGGGCAACAGTTATCTTGCCGCAGGAAGAGCAGGACCATGCTGGAATCCGATGCCCCCACCAAAGCTGACGGCTTATACACCAGTCCCGAATATTTTCAAGCCAATGCCGATAGGTATTTTCCCATTTCCGGGGATAAAAGATCACCGCTCCCTCTTTCCAGGCGGATAGAGCCTTTTCCGCCAAAGGCTTCATGCGGACAAACCACTGCTCCGAAAGATAGGGTTCTATCACGGTCTGGCACCGGTAACAATGCCCTACCCCGTGAGTTAGGTCTTGTTCTTTGATGAAAAATCCCTGTTCTTTGAGATCCGCCAGCACCGCTTCTCGGGCGGCTTTCACAGTCAGTCCCTGATATTTTTCAGGAACCCTGTTATTGAGTCTGCCCTCTGGAGTAAGGATGTTGATAACCGGCAAGTTCTGTCGTTTTGCCACTTCCCAGTCATTCGGATCATGCCCGGGAGTAATCTTCACCACTCCAGTACCAAACTCCTTGTCAACATAGCTGTCAGCCACTACCGGAATCAGCCGGTTCGTGAGGGGAAGCAACACCTCCTTTCCTACAAGGTCCTGATACCGAGGGTCTTCTGGATGAACCGCGGCAGCCGTATCTCCAAGCAGCGTTTCAGGACGGGTTGTGGCTAATTCCAAAAAACCATTCCCGTCGGCCCGGGGATAACGGATATGATACAATTTACCCGGAACTTCCTCATGCTCAACCTCGTCGTCCGACAAAGCGGTACCGCAGGAAGTACACCAGTTGACCAGATAATTGCCTTTGTATAACAGGTCTCTTTCATAAAGACTGACAAAGACTTCCCGTACCGCCCCAGACAGTCCTTCGTCTAAGGTAAACCGTTCTCTTGACCAATCAACGCTGGCGCCTATTCGGGTTATCTGCCGCGAAATAATCCGGTGATGTTCTTCCTTGACCTTCCATGTTTCCGCTACAAATTGTTTCCGTCCCAAATCACGGCGGGTTTTGCCCTGAGCTTTGAGGCGTTTTTCAACCACATGCTGAGTCGCGATTCCCGCATGATCCGTACCCGGCACCCAGAGCGTTGACGCTCCCCGCATACGATGAAACCTGACAATAATGTCCTGAAGACTAATATTCAGCCCATGTCCCAGGTGCAGTACGCCGGTAACATTCGGGGGAGGAATAACAATCACATACGGCGCCTTGCTGTTTCGTGATTGTGGTTTAAAAGCGCCTATTTCTTTCCAATGAGCGTAGATTCGATCCTCAAAACCTTTAGGATCATAAGCTTTCTCCAATTCTATAGCCTTCATGACTCCTCCTATAATCAAATATATCGTTATTTAACGGTGATATGGTGAAATTATGATACTTAAAATACAATAAAAATCAAGATAGGAACGCGATAGATATTGCAGTCTTAGGGTATGAAAATACGGTCTATCAGATTATGCAAAACCCGACATTCCAAGAAAAATTTAGGTATTGAAAAGCCCATGAGCAGACAGGGCAAGTCAAAGCAAAGAGGGCCCAGACTTGCGCCCGGGACCCTCTCAAACAACAATCCGCCGCAATCAGCAGCCGGTGTTATTGTTTAGTAAAGGGAGCGCCCCTATTAACGGTAAAGGTAATGCCCTGAATGGTAACCGGCGTACCCGCTGCCCCCGCAGTACCCCATTCGGTAGGGGCGGTATAACCGCCTGTAGGCATCTCAGAGAGCAGTTAGGGCTTACCACCCGCGCCTTCGGCGAATCAATCGGTTTATCTAACACTACCATTACCAACATCGAGAGATGCCGCCGGAGTATTACCGAGCGGACTATTCGGGATATATGCCGGGTACACGACGTTAACCATGACTGGCTCGTCAAGGGGACCGGTCCGGTCTTCCTGTCCGGTCTGGACCAGTTGAACATCAACGAGGACGTTATGGCGCTGGTCCGCCAATACGCCCAGCTCAACAAAGAGGATAAGGAACTCATCCGAGGCATCCTGAACGCCCTTTGTGAAAAGACGCACCTCAAAAACGCCCTTCACGAGGACTGAGGCTCAGGGCAGGGACTGTTTACCCTGAATTTCCGCGAAAGGCTCTGGAATTCATAGACAGACTGGCTGTCTTTTTAGGAGGCGATCTACAAAGTATGATAGGAGTTCAGAAAACAGAGAGGACAAAAAGAGTTGCTATGAATAATGCGAATTACCATAGAACTCAAATACCTCAATGCTGTCATAGCCAAACTGGAAGGCTTTCGATATTGCTTTCTTCTGCATCAATTATGGCTTTGTCTAGGTTCATCATACTTTGTACATCACCTCCTTCTATTCATTCTCTAATTTTTTATAATATTGAGTCCCATAGGGTTTAAACAATTCTCGGAGTAATACTCTGGAAAATCCCTCTGCTTCAATCGGCAGATCCAGCGTGATATACACTACTGAATGAAAATCCAAAAGTTCCAATAAACGGGAACACAGGGCTTCTCCCACCCCAAGTCCTCGAAATTCAGGTTTTACCGCTAAGTCGCTGATATGCAAAACATTGCCTTTTCGGATAACCCCAATATATCCGGTAAAATCACCGGTGTTGGTTTCCGCTATCAAACGCAAATCTCCCCGCAACGTCTCGGCTTGACCTATTGGAATACGCTTATTTGCCGCTGCTTCTTGGAGAATCTGTCGGTGCAGATCTTCAGCGGCGGCGATATCCTTCGGCTCAGGCTCTCGAAAAATGAAGTCTTCCAGTACGAGATCATCAGTTTCTTCTGGTTCAGTCCCGATTCGTTCAAGTCCCCATTCGTCCCGCAGCGCGTTATACCACCGGAGGATCCCCCGCTTCATTTCCCGCTCTTTAAAAGCAAACCATCGCTTTTCCGCTTCAGGGTAGCGGTTTAAGACATCTTTAAAAGCTCGAAACACTCCTCGTCCCCGATCTAAAGCAATAGTCAATTCCCGCTGAACAATAGAATTCTTAAAACTTGCGGCAAAGTGTTCCATCAGCCGAAAGCCGTCTGAAGAATCCCATTTAGGCATATCCACATACCGGTTTTCTCCCTGTTTTTCTTTAAAACTTTCGCTTGATCCGGTATTAACCACCATTCCTTCTTGGGTGTCCAGCAGAAAATTCGAGTGCTGATCTTCCATAGCAAACAATATATCGTCAATGAGCGCTTCAGGCAGTTCAAAATACATACCTCAGTTTAAACTTAGGACTCTCAAGAGATCAAGGTCAGCTACCCCCCGCCTAAAGGTTTTTTCTAGGGCTTGGGGCTTGTTCCGGCTGCCCGGCTTGCTCCCCAAGATTTCTACGGCGGTTTCACTCCTTTTGCCGAGAGCCAGAGCCGCTGTATCCATAGACGTTACGTTCCCGCGCCGCATGGGTAGATTGTTCCCTAATTGCGCCAGATTTATTGCCGCATTCGTATCGCGGTTGTGGACAGTCCCGCACTGGGGACAACCCATTCCCGTTCTTGCAGCAGCAAATCCTTGTTTACATACCCGCATACATGACAGGTCTTAGAACTCGCAAACCATGTATCCGCCGCTATCACCGTCTTGTCTTGCCATCGTGCTTTATACCGCAGTTTTTCCACAAAAGCCCCATAGCCCCTGCGTCCATGACGGACTTTCCCAAATTGAGGGCTTGGGACATCCCTTTCAATGACAGATGTTCCGCCACTATCACATCATAGTCTTTTACAATCGGCAGTGCCAATTTAACCGGCGGCGGACTTAATTTCAATATTGAGATTTCATCAATAGGTGAATGCGGCAAAAATGAGCCTGCCGTCAGCTACCCCCGCCTAAGCTATAAATCATTCTAAAAAATATACAGACCACGTTTCCCGTATAAAACCAAAAAAACTGTCCTGCTCTTTTTTTTTGTAAATGCTTTCCTTTTTTGGTTGCTTTTTTTGTGAGGCAATGCGCTAAGGCATTGACTTTTTTTTTAAATCAAAATATAATTTCTATATATTTACTAGGCATTTTGAAAGCTAGGAGGCTTGTATGTCAAGAGTTGAAAAAATAACGGATCTTATAGGGAATACCCCTATTGTTAAAATCAATAAGCTGAATGACAGCGACGCAACGGTATATGTAAAACTAGAGAGTTTTAATCCCTTTTCCAGCGTCAAAGATCGTATCGCATTGGCTTTGATTGAGGCTGGCGAGCGGGAGGGAAGGATTAAGCCCGGAACGGTTATTATTGAACCTACCAGCGGCAATACCGGAATTGGGCTTGCCTTTGTATCAGCAGTCAAAGGATATCGGATCATCCTCACCATGCCTGAAACCATGAGTATTGAACGGCGGAAACTGCTTAAAGCCTTGGGCGCTGAATTGGAATTAACTGAGGGCGCTAAAGGCATGAAGGGAGCTATTGCGAAAGCCGTAGAACTTGCCGAGTCGATTCCGAATTCGTTCATTCCCCAGCAATTCGACAATCCCGCAAATCCGGCGGTCCACGAAGCGACGACAGGACCGGAAATCTGGAACGATACGGAAGGCAAGATCGATATCCTTGTCGGCGGCGTTGGAACCGGCGGAACCATTACTGGCGCGGGAAAATTCCTCAAATCCAAGAAGGCTTCGATTCAAGTGATTGCGGTAGAGCCTGCGGCGTCGCCGGTGCTGTCCGGGGGGCAGCCGGGACCTCATAAGATTCAGGGAATCGGCGCGGGATTTGTTCCAAAAGTATACAACAAAGATTTGGTAAACGAGATTTACCAGACTGACGATATGAAAGCCGGCGCTGCCGCTCGGCGCTTGGCTAAGGAGGAAGGCATTTTGGTGGGGATTTCTTCGGGATCAGTTCTTGAGGCGGCTTTAACTATTGCGAAACGTCCTGAAAACAAAGGCAAAACTATTGTGGCAGTCTTACCTGATACAGGGGAGCGGTATCTTTCAACCTGGCTTTGGGAAGAGTAAAAGGGATAAAATAGCGGCTCGCCTGCGACAGGGATCAACCCTGTCAGCGCCGCTATTCACCGTCAATTCATAGCTACTCCAGAATCGTGATTTCTACCCGCCGATTTCGGCTTCTCCCTGTATTAGTTGAGTTATCTCCTATGGGGCGAGTGCCTCCCCAACCTTTATAAATAAATCTATCAGGGTTGATGCCCCGGTTGACTAATTCATCTACCATCCGTTTTGCCCGTTCAATAGAAAGATCCATTTCACCCCCGGGACGACCAGTAGCGGCTGTGTGTCCTTCTACAAGAAAACTCCGGTCAGGAATCTGTTTCAGAGCCTCTGCAAGCAAGTCAAGCCGGGATTTTTCAGTTGGTAGAAAATTCGCTGAGTCCGGGGCGAACCGAATATCTTTAACCGTAAGTCTGATGCCTTCAGGAACCGGCGTTAAGTCTATAGCTGAATCTTGAAACCCCTCGGTATTGAGGGCCGGTTTTTCAGGAACCGGATCCGCCGCTTGATCTTCCGCCTCTGACGGACCTGGTTCTGGTTCAGGAATCACCGCCGCCGTTGGAGGAGCCGGAAAAAACATCGGTTCCGGTTCAATGATCGCCGGTACTGGTATTGGTTCAGGTTTCGGATCAGAAACGACAATTTCCGGATCAGGAAGCTGCTCGATTTTGAGCATATTTCCCAAGGACGCAATGACTTCTCCCCGATCCAGGGGTACAATTCCTTCGCCGAAGGTTAGGATAAATCCTACAAATCGTATGGTAGACCCGTCAGGCATAATGTATGTTTCATCCAGATTATCCCGCATAAACAGAGGCAGTCCGTCTTCAACCCGGATAAGGATATCGACTCTATGGCTGCTGTTTTTAATTTGAACGAAATTCTGAGCTGTAGGCATTTTATTCGCATAATTACATGAATATTCAGCGTATATCCGATGTACCCAGGTTTCTTTATTTTTATATTTATATGTTTCTTTACCTTTATAAGTATAATTAGCCGTAAAAGGAACTATCACAGGTCGTCCGGTATGCAGCGGATCTACCGCCCGATTTCCCGGAGCAGACCACCTGTCATTAGGCATTAATCTTTGGGTAGGGAACGCTGGGAATCCCCGTAGTGTAGGATAGCCCCGATCGTTTTCTATGGTAATGCTCCCGTTTTTGTAGAGCTGAAAACTCACCGGCACCACAGCGTCCACAGCCTGAGCGCTCTGGCGCATATCCCGCAAGGTGTTTTCCAGCACAAAGAAATTTCCTTGATACAACAATGCATTGTGGGAGTTTCCATTATTAGAGGCTGCTGATTTCGGCATGATAGACGCCCGAACCTCATGGCGTACCAATCCTGTATATTTTTCTTTTGCTTCATCTTTTTGTTTATCATACCGCCGCCAGTCTGACCGTTCAACAATTGAATAAGGTCCAGTTTCTGACATCGTCAAAACAGTTGGCTCCGGTATGGACTGAAAAGCGTTCTGGGCCTGCATCTGCACGCACCCCGCGCATACTACTAGAAGGAATATACTTTTAAAGACCATTTTCCGCATATATACACTATCGGAAAATGGTGAGTATTTTTTATGCTGAAACTAGATATCTTTTGTAAGATTCCGAACCCATCGTTCTTTATTGAGAAAATAGCGAGCTACAAGTAATTTGATCACATCAGTAGTCTTCAGTATGGCGAACATCTTAACCGGATCAAGGGATGTTCCAAGCGCAAGGGCAAAACAGCCGGGAATAAAGAGCAGGGTATTTACCGAAACATCGGCGTACATTCCCATTGCCGCATCACCGCCGGCTCGGGAAATCGCAAACATAGCGTTAAGAAGACCCCAGAGAGGAAGGTACGCTACAATAACCAACACCAGCCCCAGACTAATGCGCCGGGCCGCTTCGGTGAGATTGCTGAATACCAAGGGGACCAGCAGGATCGCAAGGACTATTCCGAATACCGCGATGACCCCTCCGGCCACTACAGAGCCGGATTTTATCCACAGGGCTTTTACTTTGGCTTCCTCTAACTTACCCGCTCCAAGGCTTCCGCCGATTATCACTGCTGTAGCAGTCCAGATGCCCCCGAAAAGCAGGAAAAAAATATTCGCAATGGTCCAGCCCGCAGCCATTCCCGCTACGACTTCAGCGCCGCCTCGTCCATTGTAGAGGGCTATCATAATCGTTTCTGAACTGCACCAAGAGGCTTCGGACAAGAAAATCATGCCTGATTTCGTAAGAATCTCTCGGATAAGGGCTTTATTAATATGAAAAATTTTCCTAAATTTCACAAAAAACAGGGTTTCCCGCTTATACACATAGACGAGAAATGCCGCCGCTTCAACACACCGAGCAATGACAGTCGCAATCGCCGCGCCGGAAACTTCAAGTCTCGGGGCTCCCAGGTTGCCGTAAATGAGAATATAGTTTCCCAAGGTATTCACCACAGTAGCCCCAGCGGAAATCACCAGCGGAATCTTCGGCTGCCCTATTTCCCGAAACCCGGTGCCAATAGACGTGGATATTGCCGCTGGAAACAGCGTAAAAGCGGTTATCCTGAGATATCGAGCGCCGATATCAATGATTTCCTCTTGTACCGCGTTGCCAATCGTCATCAGTCCCAGCATCTTTTCAGGAATAGTCCAACAGAGAACTCCATAGACCGCGGAAACCAAAGCAGTAAAAATTATCTTAAACCGATACGCATGTTTCATCCCTTCTGTATCGCCAGCGCCTTTGAATTGGGCAAGATAAATGCCGCCGGCTCCGCAAACCGTATTAACTGCTACAAGATAAATGAAGTTAATCTGGTTCGCCACATTTACCGAAGCCATACTGACATCCCCTAAACCAGCGACCATGAAGTTGTCAATCAACGAAACCATACTCATAATAAGCTGTTGAAGCATAACAGGCAGGGCAATATTCAGGGCTTCACGATAAAAACTGAAAGGACCAAACCGTTTTATAGACATATACTAATCATTCCTACCGAAGATACTTGTTTTCGTCAAGACATAGCGCTTATCAATCAGCATACCTGTACAGAAGAAGAATGAGGCAATACCATTAAGCCCCGTTATTTTTACGGGTATCCTGGGTTTCTCTCCGTCCTCATATATTCCCAAACGGGGCAGGCGAGCCGTCAAAGCCGTGAGGGTGCAGCCGGACAGTCCCGGTTCATTGGACCGTAATGGTCTTGGCGTGTTCCAAGAACGAAGCGATATTCCCGCCCGCAAGCCTCACTT
>JAITHD010000105.1 GCA_031280155.1 Treponema sp.
TTTATTGAAATGTGCGAATTGGGACTTAGAACAAATGGAACAAAGGTAGCTTCATTTCCATCTATACTTATTGTTGTTGCATGATATCTGTCAGTTTCTGGGTTATATGACTCAGTCGTATATATGCGTACAAATATATCTTCTATAATACCGACAGCATTCTTAAGGTTAGATAATGATAAAAAAAGTTCTATTCCTGTAAGCCTTATCCAGTGGTACCTATTTGAGTTTATTTCTTCTACTTTAAGAGCAATATCACCATACTGTATCGCAATGGGTTTAATCTTTCTTGGCATTTGCATAAAAAATGCGATTGTACCTAAAACACCCATAATTAGACTTATCCCATTGGCTATCCATGTTTCGCCTAAGAGAGCAACCATCTTTGTTTGTAGACTGTTAATAATTTCTTGAATTATGCTCATCGCCACACTTAGTCCATGATGCTACTATACTTTAATATAGTTTTGTATTCAAGTAATCGGGACTATCCCCCTCACATCTACTCGGTCATAATCTACCATGTTATAACACCAGTTGGTGGATAATCACCCTTCCATATTTCTAATCTTTCCCATATTTACAGCCTACCGTGATCCGTCCAGTATTTTAATTCTCGTTCTATATAGTAACAGGACTATGTGCCTCAAGTTTAACAAGAAGGAGAATGTTTATGGCTTTTTACCAGAGAACCCCGATTGGGAGGATGGGGTATATCAACGTTTATTGATTCCCCCGTTTTGGCCCTGCAAGCGATGTCAAAGCGTACCTGGCGGCCGGCAAGATTGTAGATAGGAGGCTCGTTGGCCGTGATGGTATCCACCGTCACCTCCCGTCCAATCAAGGCGGAAACCAGGCGTGACAATGCCCCCTGGGATTCGGGGGTGGGTTTGGTAAACATCGCCTTGAACACATTGTCGTAGCAGATGTCTATAGGGTCATCGTTGTCATCAATCCTGATTTTGGTCAAAACCGGCCTTCTCTCAACCTGTCCTTCCTTATATAAGTAACTATACCTCTTTTTTAGGCTTTTCGCAAAGGCTTATCGCCGGGAATCAAGCGGCGGAGGTGGTTACTAAGTAACCATTCTTAATGTTTCATAAAAACCATCAATTTTTTTGAAATTTTCTTGAGCGAAATACGGCGGCTTTTAAGACTGCGAGGGATACAGGAGGATAAAAACAGTGGAGTTACCCCAAAAAGGCATTGACAATTCTGCCCAATAGCGGTATTTTTGTAGTATAACTTATTCCGCTTTATTCAATAGTATGGCAGTTAGTTGTATGAAATGGCATCCCTTTTGGAGACAGTGGTTTTGAAAGCGGTTGAAGACATAAAGCGACTCTTTGATTCCCATGACGGGCTCCTGCGGACCAAAGAGCTTTATGCCGAAAGAATCTTTTACAACGACCTCAAGCGGCTTACGGAGGACGGCCTTATAGAGAAAGTCCGCTATGGCTATTATCAATGGCTGGACGCTGATAACCCCAGCGAGGCCCGGCTTATCAATCAACTGTTTCCAGACGGCGTTCTGAACATGGACACCGCCCTCTTTTATCACGGCTACAGCGACCGCATCCCTTCCGCGTGGCATATCGCCGTCAGCAAGGAGTCGGGCAAGACCCGGTTCAGGATAGACTACCCCTTCGTGCGACCCTATTTCGTGGAGCCCGCGCTGCTGGATGTGGGGCTTGTTTCCGGCGACATAGACGGCAACACGGTTCGTATCTATGATAAAGAGCGGACGATTTGCGACTGCCTCCGTTACCGGCACAAGATGGACCGGGAAATCTTCAACAAGGCGATTCGGGGCTATATCAATGATTCATCAAAAAATATTCCCCGCCTGATGGATTATGCCGGAATCCTGCGGGTTACTGATACGGCAAAAAATCTGATAGGAGTGTGGCTCTAATGGCGGATCTTGGCGCTTCTCTATTGGCAAAGCTAAAAAACAAAGCAAAAGCCGCCAACATCAACAATCAGCAAATTGTACGCCTTTTCTTTCAGGAGGAGTTTCTGCGCCGGCTCTCAAAATCCGCCTATGCTGAAAACTTCATCCTAAAAGGCGGGTTATTCATCTATACTCTGACCAATTTTCAGAGCAGGTCAACGGTTGATATTGATTTCATGCTGCGCCGGATTGACAACAGCCCGGAGCGGCTGGACAAAGTAATAGCTGAAATACTTGCCGTTCCCACTGGCCTTAATGATGTAGTAATACTGGAACCGGGAAAATCAGCGCCGATTGCCGTTCAGCGGGAATATCACGGCGTAAGCTGTCAGATTACCGGTTACATCAAAAAGGTACGCCTCCCCTTTAGCGTTGATATTGGGGTAGGAGATATGATTGTTCCAAAACCGGAAAAGCGGGTTATTCAAACCCAACTTGACGGGTATGACGCGCCGTATGTATATACCTATTCCCTTGAAAGCACGATTGCCGAAAAATTTGACGCCATACTCCAACGGTTTGAATTGACCGGACGCATGAAAGATTTTTATGACATTTACTATTTGGCGCTTGCTTTTGAGTTTGATGGGGAAAAGTTAAGGGCTGCCTTATTTGAAACCTTGAAGAACCGTAAAACTAGTATAAACCAGGATAGTTTTGAACGGGTTTTGAGACTGGTTGAAGATGACGACATTCAGGTTCGCTGGCGGCATTTTCAGAAAACAATAAATCAGACAGGATTATCCCTGTCTGATGTTATGAGCTTAATTGACATTTTTTTACATCCGGTTTTTGACGCCGTATTATCCGGCGATAACCTGATGCTGAACTGGAAAGCGCACAAACGGGAATGGGAACTGAAATAACTAATCTATCGGAAGGGGATACATATTCATGGATACAAAAGAACAGGAAATAATATCAACGAATGAAAATGGCGTAGTTGTCAATGTTATCGGTACTGGTTTTAATACCCGTATTGAAGTATTTTACCATGAAAATTTAGTATACACTATGTCAAATGCGCGTGAAGAATTTATTGTCCTGCGGGAATTAAAATATTTAAGCCCGGATGAGAAGAAGAAATATTATGATGGGTTTTTTGATTGTATTCGAGGGTTTTATCAACGCTTTTTTAGCGGGACAGAAAAAGGGGACTGCAGGCATTCCAAAACATACGCTCCGAAAGATACCGGTTTTACACCGTTGAAGTTGAAACTAATGGCAGTTTTGGAACCGAGAGGAAACTAATCAGCGAGCCGATCAATAGCTATGGAAATTTTAGCTATAATTCCTATTCTGATAACCCAAAGTATTAGGAAGCCAGCCTCACCGGTAAACCTATGCTTTTCCTTATGAAATCGGACGCCGACAGATTCTGTAATGGTGTCAAAAATAATTGGGAATTCAAGAGGCTGATAAAAAATATTCGCTCAAAAGAAGTTATTTTGAGTATTCCGCCGTCTAACGGCACATTTTATATTGTGAACGCAAAGCCTGAATGGGGTGAGTACCTGAAAGACGTAGACGATGAAGGCAATCCCAAATGGTCAGCAAAACATGGAATCTTCAGCGCCAGAGGCGTTGTCAATATCAGTGAAAAATTAGGTTCTTTAGAGTTTTTGCTCACAACGTACATAAACCTTGTGGACGATCTGAATATGTACGATGTATGTTTGCTGGTTTTTTGATTATTATCACATATTTCTTTCTTTCATAAATTTGGCACTATGCCTGATTCCTCTAAGCAAAGTCAGCGGATATTGAATAATTGTTATATGAGGCCATGGATGAAATATCTTGGACAGAGTATAAAATACGGCCGCGGCAATTCAAAGTTTCAGTAAACCATGTTGTCATTTTGTTTTTAATCATTATGTGCTTCACTTAAAATAACCATAGATAATATAATATTAAAACAAA
>JAITHD010000118.1 GCA_031280155.1 Treponema sp.
AACCTCCCCGGAAATCGCCGAAGCTGACGGCTTGGGGGTCCAGACGGACTTCCCGATGCCCTAGGGCGGCGCTGATTTATTCGGACTTTTTAACAAAGTCCGCGGATTTCACGGATTATTGTATCTTAAATCCGTGAAAATCCCTGGACCCTTTTGATAATACCGTATTAATCAGTGCTTCCTTAGGGAACTGCTGATTAAAGTAACCATACTGCGGAAAGCCCGGAAGGGATACGGAATAAACAGCCTTTTTCCGTGCTATAACAAGGAGAACCATGAAGAAACCAGACCTCTTCAGCCGAAGGGTTTTGCCCCTTGCGGCGGCGGCGCTGCTGGGTTTGAGCGCCTGTTCTGAAGAACCTCCGCCGGTCCATGAAGGCTATGAAGCCGCAAGCCTTGAGGAATTGGCGGCGCTGCTGGCGGAACTGCCCCAAAACACAGCGGAGGACCCCTGGCGGATTAGGCTGAAAGACCTAAACCTGGGGAATTTAGGCGGCGCTGAAGACGGCTTAGAACCCCTGTTCAGAACCTTTCAAGGGCGTTATGTGAGCCTCGATCTCGATGCCTGTACCGGCGCGACCATCGGCTGGGGGAGCAGCGCCGCCCAGAGCACGGCAAACCGTCCTGATAAAGACAAACTCATCAGCCTTATACTCCCTGCCGGGGCGGAGCGGGTGGGCTACCGTAATTTCGAGAACGCCGGGTCCCTCAAGAGCGTCGGGTTTCCCCAATTCCTGCGTACCATAGGAAACGCCGCGTTTGCCGGCTGCGCCTCCCTGGTCAGGGTGGATCTGCCTGAAACCCTTCAACATATCGAAGACCGGGGATTTGCCGGCTGTGTAAACCTCCAAACCCTGATAGTCCGGGCTCAAAACCCTCCGGGGCTTGGGCGGGGACCCTACTCGCCGCCTCTGCCTGTGGGGGCGGATCCGGGGGTGTTTTCCGGGGTCCCGGAAAACTTCACAATTATCGTACCTTTGGGACAGGAGGATGCCTACAAAACCGCTTCGGGCTGGAGTTTCTATGCCTCCTGTATCCGAAGCGAACCCTAAGGTATAAAGGAGAACGTATGTATACAAAGCGTATATTCAGTAAAGCCCTGATGATCCTCGCCGCTCTTTTGACGGTTTCCTGCGATTACGGCGGTGTCGGAGGGGCGGATAAAACCACAGACTACCGGGCGGAAGAGATAAAAAAAATTGTAGACCCTATGGTAAGCGTCTGGTATTCCCATTACGGTCATCGGAAACTCGACGGATACCGGATCGGCGCATGGAAAGACCGGAAGTCCCTTATTCCTCCGGCAAAACAAGCCCTTTTTCCAGCCTTAGACCTTGACAATCCCCGATTCAAAACTCCGGATTCGCCCCTCCCGGAGGAGGACGATTACTTTGTCTTCTACGACGATACGGTGTATGAAATAAGCCCCGGAGACGGAGGCAACGGCGGGTGGGAGAATTTAGTTACCCGCTATATCGGCATAGTCCGGGGGGTGAATATATTCAATGATAATCCCGATACCGGCGCGATTATCATCGAGTATCTTGACGGAGCCTATCCCCAATGGTCTCAGGTGGTACAGAATAGACCCCTGCCTTTTTTCGGGATTCACTATCGGATTATCAATCCCAACTGTATCCAAATGGCGAATTCCGTTGATTTGGCCGCCCTTGCCGCGGGGCATCCCTACCACACGGAAACCCCGACCCTTGAGGCTGCCCTTGCCCAGCACACCGCGGAACGGGACGGCGAATTCATTGCCTGGGGCATAGTTATTCCCCAAGATCGAGAGCCGTAAATGCGTAACATCCTTGGTATCTGGTGTCTTTTTATTATGATTGGACTTCTTCCCGCTCAAGAAACAGAGGAAGAAGAATATGACGATTATCTTGAGTTCGGCGAAGACGCTGAAGGGCTTACGGTTGCGGCAAGTCCTGAAACTACCCAGCACATTGAGGTAATCGAAAAAACAGATATTGAAAAACGGAACGCCCCGGATTTAGCGACCCTCCTTGCGGAAGCCCTTGACATAGGCGTAACCCGCTACGGCGCGTACGGCAATCAGACTGAAATCAACATCCGGGGCTTTGACACCGAGCGGATAGCCATTCTCATTGACGGGGTTCCGGCGAATTCCGCCAGGTCCGGAGAATTCGACGTGAGCCAGATTGATCTCGCCAATGTGGAGCGGATTGAGGTAATCTACGGCGGGTCTGACGCGAAGTACAACGTGTCCGGCGCCCTTGGGGGAGTCATAAACATTATCACCGTAAAGAAACAGAACCCCGGATTGTCCATAACCGGCAGCCTCGCGAATACCGGCTACGGAACCGGTCAGTATAACCGCAAAGGCGCGGTGGAAGGGGCCCGCTACGAAGACCTGGTGGACACCCAGAGCCTCAACCTGTCCGCGGGCTACGGCGCAGACAAGCTGTCTCTGCGCTTTAATTGGTTCGGCACCCGGGCGGGGAACCATTATCTGTACAAAGATTATTACGGTTTTGCCCGGCGCAAGCAGAGCAACGAAGTATGGGATACCGGATTAGCCGCTACGGTAATCGGGGAATTGCCTAAGTCCGCAAGCCTCTCAAGCACAACCAATCTTTATTTCGCCCATAAACAGTATCCTGTAACCGGCGTAGCCGAAGGGTACGGGGTGGAACAGGATTTTTCCTTCAAAGAAACGCTGCTGTTCAACGGGCCGGAGATTTTTCGGGAAGACCTTTCAACTGAAGCCTCTTTGAACTACGGCTTGAATACTATGCGCTACGCCGCGCTGTCCGAAGGGCGGGATCACACCGTCGGGGGGATCAACCGGTGGCATTGGTATCCAACAGACGCGCTTACGGTTCGGGCGGGAATTGACTGGCGTTTCATCGCGGTAAGCTCCACTGAAACCACGGGAAAGACCGGAAACTTAGGAGGGCTGTACGGCGCCGCTGAATACTATCCCATACCCTCTCTTCTGCTGACAGGCTCGGTAAAAGCCGCGACAGACGCGAAGCAAGGGGTGATAGTCCCCAAAGCCGGACTGAGCTGGCAGGCGCTTGATTGGTTTACCCTCAAGAACAATTACTTTCGGAGTTTCAAATTTCCTGATTTTGACGATTTGTTTTACCGCAGCGCCGACGGTTTATATGTGGGCAATCCTGACTTGAAGCCTGAAGACGGCTGGGGCGCGGACCTTACCGGAGGGTTCAAACTGAAAGACCTGTTTGAAGGCTCTACGACCTGGTATGTGCAGTGGACTGAAAACTCTATTCACTGGGTAAAACACGGGATGCACTGGACTCCTGAGAACGTGGGGACTGGTTTTTTCTTTGGTTTTGATCTGCGCCCCAAGGTAATCCTGCCTATTACATCGAGATTTATTACGAAAATAACCGTTGCCGGGACCTATCAGTTTCAGATGAGCTGGCTTTTAAGCGAAGGATTAGGTTTCAACGACGCCCGGCGCATACCGTATATGCCGATGCACATTATCGGCGGCGCTATAGACCTCCAATGGGGGACCGGTTCGTTTCTTGCGTCGGTTCACTATGAAAGCCTGCGGTACGCCGACACCGGCAATAATTTAGAACTTGCACCCTATTGGCTGCTGAATTGCACGATAAATCAGGATATAGGAAAAAACTGGACGGTATTTGGGGTATTGCGGAACGCCCTCAACGAGTTGTACACATCTTTTGCCGAATATCCTATGCCCGGGGTTTCCTGTACTATCGGAGTACGGTACAAAGGGCGGTTCAGTCTGCCGACAAAATCCAAGGAGGAACCGCCTATGATGTAATTACCCTTCAAGGGAAAAGGCAGGGAAGAGAAGGGCTTCTGTATTTTGCCGGCATAACCAAAATACGCCGTCCGGTACCTTCCGGCGGTTCCTCCGGTCCTTCTTTTCCGGCTTTTCCCGCAAAACCATTACGAACCTTCAGAATCGGACTGTTTGCCGGCGAACAGTCTCCCCATAACCGCCGCAAGGGATTGCTGAAATACGATGCCTAACAGCGCCGGCAATGCCGCGGCTTCAGGAAAATATTCGATGGCTATAGTCGTAGCGGCGCTGAGATTGCGAAGTC
This sequence comes from Treponema sp., assembly GCA_031280155.1. Taxonomy (GTDB): domain Bacteria; phylum Spirochaetota; class Spirochaetia; order Treponematales; family Breznakiellaceae; genus JAITHW01. Next base: position 4,077 of record JAITHD010000118.1, read on the forward strand.
CTGTGGCGAAAAACAGGGTCACCCGCTTCTCTGGAGAGAGCCTGCATATAAGACTGGTTAATTTTGAGCAGCTATAACTCAAAATAGTAAAAAAGATACAGGTTCCAGCGATAATCCATATTTTAGGATCCGTCAAATGTACTCGATGAGCTATGGCTGAAGTATTAGCGGAGATTACCAAGATGATGCAGACTTTTGCAAGGGGATTCAAATAGGGACTTATTAAAGGCGGTATTGTTCCGCGGCTTGCTTCATGGACCGTAACGCCGATTATCGTAGGAACTACCACCATCAAAATAAGGGAACCCGCGATGCCGGTTATATTCAGGGCTACCTGGGTTCCCAGCAGCAGGGACACAGTACCCGGCACAACCAGAGGCGTCACCAGGGTATCCAAAAAAATAATCGTCAAAGCAAGGGCGCTGTCTCCTCGGTATATGGAAACCCAGATAAAGCCGGATACCGCGGTAGGCACTGAACAAAGCAGTACATACCCAGAAATGGTATCCCCATCTCCCCGGAAAAGCACAGTACAGATAAGAAACGCCAGTATTGGAATAATGCAATGAGCAGAGATAAAAAAGATGCAGAGCGGAAAGGGATTCGCCACGGCTCCGCCCATATCTTTGAGCCGTAATTTGAGAGACCCTGATAAGGTCATAACTGAAAAAAGCAAAGGAATATAGGGACGGAGATGAATAAAGAACCGGGGAAATATAAAGCCCAAGACTACTCCCAAAGGAGTTAAGATCGGCATAAACCGTTCAAGCCGCTTGTTAAGAATACCCGCGATTTCCGCAGGCTTTTTCTTTGAAACCATAACATTAGTATACCAAGAAATTACAATATGAGAAATAGGACATCCGGGGTATTCATAAAATATATTCAGAATAGAAAAAACCCTTTAGGGCTGGGGGATATAAGGGGTACAGCGGCAAAAGACAGGTTGGAAATCATTTGACATTTACAAAAAGATAGGTGAGAATAGAATCGTGAAGATACAGCGGGCTTTCAAGGTAAGACTTTATACCGCCTCTGAACAGCGGGTATGCTTGAATAAGACCCTCGGCTCCTGCCGCTTCCTGTATAATCTTATGCTGGCAGAACGGATTGCAATATACCAAACTTTGAAAGACAATGCGGAACTGAAAAACATAACCATAAGTATAAGCCCTACAGGAAAATATTACGCTTCCTGTTTGTTTGAGGAGGAACAAGACTATCAAGTCCGTCAAGAAAAGACTGAAAAGGTGATAGGACTGGATATGTCCTTGCGGGATTTTTACGTTGATAATCTGGGAAACACCCCTGAATACCGGCGGGTGTATAGAAAATCTGTGGACATGGCGGCTCTGGCTCTTGGCAGCAAGGGTGAAACCGCCGTGGAAACCCCAGCAATGGGAAAAAGCAGAAATCTTGAGGAGCAAGCCTCGCAAGAGACCCAAGCCTCAAGCCCCTGCCTAAGGCATGGGTTAGCTGACGGAGTATTTCAATGAAATTTGCGATGTCCTACAGTTTTGGAAAAGATTCAGCTCTTGGGTTTTACAAGATGATACAGGCGGGGCATGAACCAGTATGTCTTATCACGGCAATGAATCAGGAAAAAGGCAGGTCTTGGTCTCACGGCGTAAGTCCTGAGTTAATAGAACTATCCGCCGCCGCCCTGGGACTGCCGGTTATCGAAGCCTTCTGTAGAGCTGAAGACTATGGGAAAGCCTTTGAAGAATCCCTCGCCCGGGCCGCCGCGCTGGGAGCGGAATGTTGCGGCTTCGGGGATATGGATATTGAACTGCACAGGACCTGGAATAAGTCCCGTTGCGCCGCGGCAGGTATTGAATGTGTCATGCCGTTGTGGGGAATTTCTCGGGACCAGGCAGTTGCGGAACTGATCGATTGCGGTTTTACCGCGCTCATAACGTGCGTTGAAAAAAAACGTTTAGCTCCTGAGTTTCTCGGTACAATTTTGAGTAAAGCCCTTGCGGAATCCATAGCCTCCGCCGGCGCCGACGTGTGCGGTGAAAACGGCGAATACCACACCTTTGTTACAGGAGGTCCAACCTACAGAAAACCAATAGCAATAACCTGCGGACCGGTAATTGATTTAGGCGATTACGCGGTGCTAGACATACAAGCGGTACATTGAGCGGTCCCGGATGGTTTTTTAGTGCGGTATTTTGTAATACCCCCTACTCCTTGAAAAATATATGTTTTATCACGATAAATAGGAGCAATACCCAGATAAAGACTATCGGCACCGCATAATACCATTTTTTAGGTTTTCCGTTTTTCCATAGGTCTTTTGCCTGTTTTCTACATTCGTCCATTATTGTTTTAGGTATTAATTGCAGTGATACATAGATTAAAAACGGCACGATAATAAGATCGTCTAAATACCCCAAAACAGGGATAAAATCAGGAATTAAATCAATCGGTGATAAGGCGTAGCCGATAGTTATTAGTATCACTATCTTTGCATAGATTGGTACGTCTTTTCTTTTATATACAAGATATAAAGCGGATAGATTATATTTTAATTCTTTTGCTTTCGCCTCGCATTGGGCAATAAATTTATTTTTTATACGGTTCTCCTGTTTCTATCTTACCCCGCCGGTGTTTTCGGCTATGCAGTTTACTATATCCGCCGCCCCCCGGATATTGCGGCGGTATTCGCCGGGAGACAGACCGGTAATTTCTTTAAAACTCTTCAGAAAATATTTTACGTCCCGGTATCCTGAACGCCGCGCCACTTCATAGACCTTATAGAATCCCTGTTCGAGCAGCTTCTTTGCAGTAGTAATGCGGAGCTGTTTAAGATACTCATTAAAATTACATCCTGTGTGTTCTTTAAACTTTTCTGAAAAGTAGGTATAATTTACCGAAACATGATTGGCGGCGACGCTCATATTAATATCTTCGGTAAAGTGCCGGTGAATCCAGTCAAGAGCTTCGTCAATAAAGGCATAACGGGTATTCTTTTTTTTGAGTACCGCGTTAAGGTATATGATAAAATCGGTGATATGTTTCTTCCACTCTTCAAGAGAAGAAAAACAGGTAACATTGACAAGCATACGGTTTTTGAGCGTAAGGTACATATTATCGGAGACATACTCCCGATAGAGGCTTACGGTTTGAAGCACAAGACATTCATGGAGAAACGACAGATATTCACAGCGGTTATCCGGGAACAGACCGGTAAAAGAAAATATCCCGGCAATGCTTTCCTGAATGGCATCAGGTTCGGCAAAACGAATGCTTTCTATAAGACCGTGAATCCGTGTATAGGGACGGGTATGATCAAAATCATGTTCAGGCTTACGGTAATGAAAAACAGAAACAGTATTGTCAAAGAAACGGCTGAAAGCAGCGGTTTGGACCTGCCGGAAACCTTCAATCAAATCAAAAACGTGAAAACAGGGGGCGCTGAACAGCATAAGAAAGGGTTCTCCAAAATTTCCGTTTTCAAGGGTTTGCCGCGCCGGCGCATCGGCTAAGATAAGAATACTGTTGGTCTGCTGTTCAAGCAGATAGCGTCCCTGAGCGGAACCGAAACGGCTCTGCTCAGGCAGGGCAAACGTTCCTTTTTTCACCAAAACAAGAACGAAATAAAAAGGGTTTGCCTGAGATATGTCCAGGGGAAGGTCGTAGATTTTCCCTTCTCTGATAATCCGGCGGCATCCTTCTTCGATAGCCCTGTTCGTTATCACTTCCAATTTGGCGATATGTTTTGAAATCTCCGCGATAAGTTCGCTTTTATCCACTGGTTTCATAATGTACGATACCGCGCCGAAAGCGATAGCCTTCTGCGCGTAGCCGAATTCATCATAGCCGCTTAACACAATCATAACCGGCGGGTTCGGTATATCTTCATGGATACGGCGCATAAGCTCTATACCGTCTATATGAGGCATACGAATATCAGTAATCAGAATATCTATTCTTTCCTCAGTGATTTGCTGAAACGCTTCTTCACCGTTTTTTGCTTCCCGGTACGCAACAGAATCCATAAAAACGGTGCTCAAAATTTTGCGGATTCCCGCACGGATATTCTTTTCATCATCGGCAATAAGTATTACCGGCATCCATCGCCCCTATTTTTTTCAAAAGACCGATCCTGAGCAATTGGAACCCGTACGCGAGTTCCAATACCTTCGGAGCTGATTATTTGCAGTTTCCAGGAATCTCCGTAAAACGCGGTAAGCCGCTGCTGTATGTTCTGAATACCGATACTATTTTTATTCCCCAATTCTTCTTCACCGGACAAAAGGGTGTGAATTTTTTCTAAAGTCTTTTGATCCATGCCTCTTCCGTAATCCTGTACTTCAAGCCACACCAATCCGTCCTGATATTGCGCGGTAATGCCGATTTCAGCGTCTATCCCAAAAGGTTCAATGGCATACCAAAAAGCGTTTTCCACCAAAGGCTGAATGAGCATCTTTGGAATTCGACAGCTTAAATACGGTTCCCCAACCCCAATGTTGAGCCTTATGACGTAATCATTCCTGATATTTAACAGCGCAATATAGGATCGCACATATTCCAACTCTTCTGAAAGAGGAACCAGCCGATCATTGCGGCGCAGGCAATAATGCATTATCTTGCCCAGTAAGGTAATGCTCTGCACTATATCCTGCTGATCCGCAACTTCCGCCTGCATTTTAATGGTTTCCAATACATTATACAGAAAATGCGCGTTTATCTGATTCTGCATAGCTTTGATTTCTGTATCCGTCACTAATTGCTGTTCTGATTTTATCTTTTCTATCAGTTCAATAAGGCGGACAGTCATACTGTTGAAGGTCAAAGCCATATCCGTAATTTCATCGTTCCCGTCAACCGGCAGCTGGGTACCAAGCGTACCTTCCCGGACCCGCTTCATTCCTTCTATAACGGCATAGAGACGGTGCATCATCTTTTGAGTAACAAACCTGATGATGAGAAACAGTACCAGAATCGAACCGATAACGCCGGCGGCAGTAGCGGTTCTGAAAAAGATAAAACTTTTCCGAAACCGCGCCGCGCCGCAATCCCTAACCAGCACCAATTCTGAGTGAGGAACCTGACGCCATACCAAAAGATAGGGTTTCCCCATTTCCTGTATACGCAAGACTCCTGCGGATTTTCCTGAATCCATTTCCTGAGATATATAGGCGCGTATTATCTGTTCAAACTCCGTTATTGCACCGCCGGCAAGGGATTCATTACGGTAGAACACAAAATCCTGTACATCCCCTGAAGCGTCGTTTTTGTACAAAAAAGGAAAGAAATCCCGCATCCGCATAAGAATCTGGATATAGCCGACCTGCCGCCGGTTAAACCGCAGTTCCTGTGTATATGCCGCCATTGCGCTTCGGTCGATTTCAAAAGTATGTGTGGATTCGATTCGGTAGTTATACCGCCATGTTTGAGTCAACGGCAGCAACGGCGCAAGACGCCGTTCATGGAAGAATATGGGCCATCGTTCAGGTATGCCGGAATTAGTAATAAAGAGTCTGACTCCATAGAGCTGGGGCATAATGAGAGGCAGCCGTTCTAATTCATTGGTAAAAAGCCGGAGCTGCAAAATAACCGGCAGCGGATCAGTTTTATCGGCAAACAGAAAAAAATGCGCCAGGTCTGTATTACCCACAATACTGCTCTCAATCTTATACATACTTTCAATACATCCGTAAACATAGCCGGCGTTATCCGCAAGGCTTTGCTCCGCGTCGTCTATAAGTTTGTATTCCTGTTCAGCGTAAAACTGTTCGGCAGTCACCATAATGAGAATCCCGAAAGGCAGCGCCGCGATCAACGTATAGACCATAACAAAACGTTTTGAAAAAATAGTTTTTCGGCTCATAGTGATTACCGCAGTATACGCCGGTTATGAATCCTTGTTCCGGCGTTTACGCATGGGTATTCCCAGATAGGGATAATAATGTAGTCTGTGGACAAATATTCAAGTCCAGCCCTTGGAGAATGGTCAGTCCCAAGAAGTCCGTTGATGAATTGAATGATCGCCATACTCGACAAGCGCATCGTCCGCTTGAAAACGCGGTCGAAAATCTGCGGCGGATTATGCCGGTTCTTCCCGCTCTTCTCTTCGTCCATATTGTCAGTATACCTCTTCCTTTAGACTCCCGCAAGCCCTTTGTCTGCGGGATATTTTTCTTTAAAAAAGCGCTCCCCTACTTAATCCCCAGTTTTACTTTATTTGCCTTCATAATTTCCGTTTGTTCGGCTTGCAGTTTTGCGTATCCTCGGTCGGTCTTAAACTGCTGAAACTCATTCCAAATCGCGTCAAACTCGCCGTCGCTCTTTGCAAGAATGAGGCGCGGCAGCTCTCTGCCCCAGCGCCGGGAGATTTCATCGTAAATCAGGGCTTCGTCGGTTCCGGCTTGCATTTCCATATTGTCATATTGGGCGAAAGAAACTACATACGGACGAGTCCACATTTGAGGCTGTTCAAGAGACGGCGGGAACCCGGGACGGAACTGTTCATACCAAGCCACATCCATGAGCATCCAATAGGTTGCATCTAAACCTATTTCTATTTCCTGCCGGTTCTTGTCGCTGAAGTTCAGCTCATGTATTTCCGGCGTATAGACCGGCATTCCGTTCACCATAGTGTAGGTCTCTCCGGGAATCCCGAAAAAAATGTCATACTGTCCTTCTTCACTGATAAGATAGGTCAGAAACTGAAGGGCTCTAGCTTTGTCTTTGCATTTTTTTGAAATAAGCGTGAGGGTCCAGCCGGAAATTCCGCCTCCCGGAAGGGTAGGATTACTGCCGCCGCTGTTCTTCGGACCTTCCACCGCGATGTAAATGGAATTGGGATCCCTGGCGTACAAAGCGTTTTGCGGCGCCTGCATATCCCAGTTGTTGTAAAGCATGGCAAAATATCTGCCTTGGGCGGCTTTTTCTTCAATCTGGGGACGCTTATCTACAAAAACATCCATAGGAATAAGCCCTTCGGAAGCCGCCTGCCTGAACGTTTTAAGCCACTGGATATATTCAGGCTCATTCGGACCGAGCCGAGGATCTTCGTAACCGTCCCTCGATTCCGGCGGCAGCGCAAGAAAGTGCAGCAAATGTCCTGCCAGCGCGTCGTTGCCGCCGTCGTTAAACTCTTTGAACGTTAAGGGGATAAGAGGCTGCCCATTCACCGTTGGAAACATTTCTTTTGCCCGTCTTAAAGCATCCAGAAATCCCTCCGGCGTGGTCATATCCGGTTTGCCCAGGGCTTCGTACATATCTTTCCGCACCAGAAAAGTTTCATAAGCCATGAGTTTTCCCCGGTACTTTTCAAAATCAGCGGGAGTGTACGATGAATTAGGATAGCCGTACACATTCCCGTTGGACTGGGTGTACCAAGATAGTTTATCAGAGTCTGCGACT
>JAITHD010000153.1 GCA_031280155.1 Treponema sp.
GATAATATCCGCCAAGGTTATCACTTCCTGCTTGAAAATCTCAGGGATCCCGGGCTTGACGTAAAACCCCCGCCCTAAGTCGCCCATTACCGGATCGCAGCAGTACAGCGCGTCAGGTCTAATCTTCTGAACCTTCCGGACTGTGTTCATTACCGCATGTCCAACTTCCGGAGCCCCCATGTATCCTGAAAGTACGGCTTCACACAGTCCTAAGACCCCCCGTTCTTCCAGACCCTGCACTAGGTCTTCCGCGAGGGCTGGGTCTAAAACCTGCCCCCGCCATGCGCCGTAACCAGTATGATTAGAGAATTCTACGGTATTTACCGCCCAGACCTCCCGTCCAAGCCGCTGAAGGGGAAATACCGCCGCAGTATTTCCCGCATAACCGTATACTACATGAGATTGTATGGACAAAACTGCCATATCCGTACCTTCCTTGTTGTATTATATATGTAATTTTTTTAAAGGGTCTTTGAATATCCGACTGAGCAATACCGCCACAAAGCGTACTATTCTCCCCTTACTTTGTCCATATTTGTGTGAAAAATCCAGAGCCGCCTTTGCAAGCGAATAATGAACCCCGTATTTTTTCTTGAGAAAATCCCAATGCTTTACGATCCAGACGTATAGATCGCTTGGGGTACTGCCGGGAAAATTCACCTCTATCCATTCATCATTGATAATCCGAATAATTGGAGAATATACGTTCTTATACCAAGAAACCAAAGCTTCAGCAAAGGGAATTTCTTCTGGTTTTCCCTGATTAAGATAATATTTATGCACCAGAATATGATTGTAAATCACATCATACCGGCCGGTCACGCTGAAATCGAGATTATTATCGCCGGTGAGGATGCCGAATTCGGTTTTTTCATAGAAAATACGCTTTTCATATTGTATAAGACTATGCTGCAGCTCATCCACCGTCATAGACGGATTAATGATAATTTCGCTGGAAAGACTCGTTACCTCCGCATCAATCGCCTCGGCTCCCTGACTTCGGGCTACCGAAACTCGATGATTCCCATCCCGGACAAAATAGGCTCCCCCAATCTCATAAAGCTGAATAGGAGGCAGAATAACGTCTTTAAGCCGCGCCTGATCAACCCGTTCCCATCGGGTTCGGAGATACTCTGAGCGGGGCAGAAAATGCTTGTTGAAATCCCGATACCGCCCCTCGCTGCCTACGATAAGATTGATAGGAACCGTCTGCATTCCCTTGTAGACTTGGTTTTTCGGCTTTAAAATCTCCTTAACATCATTAAAAGAGAGGAGTTTATCTTTATCTATATGCATAAAATGCTGAATTCTAGAGAAAATCGCCTTGTTTCGAGCTTTGTTAAAATCTAATGAAGCCTGATAATGAAGCGCGTTTTCTGTAAGTACATCGTTACTCATATTCCCTCCTCAGTATCTATAATATAATGACTATAAGCGTTAAGCACCAATGTATCATGATAGCGGGTAGTCCGTACTTCCGACAGATCATACAGATGAATATGACCGTGAACAAGATATTTAGGCTTGAAAACTCGCATAAACCAAAGAAACGGTTTAAATCCCTGATGACATCTATCTGGTTTATCGTGAATTCCGAGAGGCGACGCATGGGTAAGCAGTATATCCAAAAAACGTCCCCGGAAAATACGGTTAAAAATGAGTCCTGGTAAAAGTTTCAGGATTTCAAGGTTCATTTCAAAGTCAGTATACTGATTTTCTCCTTTATTGTACTGCATAGACCCTCCAAGTCCAGCAAATATAAGCCCTTCTTCATAACGTACTCGTGAACCAATGTAGATCGCCCCTGAACTGGGAGGAAGTTCTGTTACCAATCCAAAGGGAGCTGTTATTTCCTTAATTGCCATGCTTTTAAAATGATTTTCGTCATGGTTGCCGAAAACAAAAAGCAAAGGCTTGTTCAGACTAGATACGACGAAATCTAGATAATCCATAGGCAAATCCCCGGCGCTCAGTACCAGATCTATGTCTCCAAACCGTTCTTTGATGGTATTGGTATAAACCAGCGGATCTATATGGTCAGATATACAGAGTATTTTCATTATCTTATCATTAAAATACTAAACTTACTTAGAGATGTCAATGTAGAAACATACCTTTATCCTGCTGACTATAAACCAAGCCTTTGCCTTTAGGTATGAGAGATAGGGCATGAGATTATACAATCTAACCTGCAAAGATAATTAACCGGAAATAAACCGCACATACCAATCCGCTATTTGCGGTTTATTTTTTCATCCAGACTTAATTATGGATAACCGTGATCTCTACCCGTCTGTTTTTTTCTCCTGTTGTACTTGGAACAACTCCGCCGGACCCCGCTATGATAAGCTGCTTACGGTTTACCCCGGCTCTGACAAGCATCTCAGCTACCACTTCCGCCCGCTGACGGCTCAAAGGTATCAACTCGTACAGCTCTTCTTCCTCAGTGCCTTCTGTGGGATTAGCGTGACCTTCCAGAACCGCCCGATATTCAGGATGAGCTTTCAAGATATTTCCCATATCGGTAATGCTCTTGGCGTTTGCTTCTACGGTTTCAGCGTTCAAACCGGTAAAGTCCATCCTATTAGCTGGGAATATAATAACAGCAATTTGACTTTGAGATGGGGCGGAAGAAGTCTGCTCTTCCGACAGGGGCTGCTGGCGTTGGTTCGATGTTGATTCAGCGGCTCTTGGGTCTGGTCTGGAGATTGCAGGCTGCGGCGCTTGCACAACTGCCGGCTGCGGCGCAGGCACTCGATAGCCGATCATTGCCCCGATTCGTCCCCACAGGGGATATCCTGTGCCAATATAGGGTTCTACATACCAGTTTCCAAAGGAAATACGCGCCCCCGCGATCAAATACGCTTCTAACGATGCGGATACCCCGCTGGTCCGCATCACAATGAGTCCGCCGGGACCGGCTTCGGCAAAGATATCCACCTTCTTGAGACGCACAAAGTACAGCCGCGCAAAAATGCTCTGTTCAAATACGGTGATCCGATACTTGAAATCATTGGTTACTCCAAGTTTAATCCCTCCGGCAAAGAGATTGGTAAACCGGTACTCCGCCGATCCTGTCCAGCCTCCTCCGGCTTCATACACTTTCGTATCTTCTACCGCGGCTCCTCCGTTTATCTCTCCTCCCATCCCAAAGGAAACCTTGCTTTCCTGAGCGTATATACCTCCCTGTATGAGGAGCATAACCATGAAAAAGATACTTCGTGAAACAGTAATCTGTTTAGAACAATTTGTTATAGCAATAATAGAAGACATGCGCTTTATGGAACTCCTTTATATGTTTTGTATAGATGTCTTTTTTATTATAGCTTTTATTTAGGTAAAATGGAAGAGCCTGGAAGAGAAATTTGCCATTGCGGAATATCCTTAAATCGTGTATTTTTAGGCTATGGTACATATCGCTTTTACAGGAGGCGGTACTGGGGGGCATATATACCCCGGACTGGCAGTGGCGTCATATTTACAAAAACAGGGGAATTGCCGCATTTTCTGGTTAGGTTCTGATAAGGGAATGGATAAGTCTGTTGTTGAGTCTGCGGGAATTGAGTTTTTCGGGATCCCCGCGGGTAAACTGCGGCGTTATTTCACGTTGCAGAATATCTCGGACCTCTTCAAGATAGGCGCCGGCTTTTTTGCCGCAAGAAAAATTTTGCGGAGAGAAAAGCCGTGTCTGCTGTTTTCAAAAGGCGGCTTTGTAAGCGTACCGCCCTGTCTTGCGGCGGCGTCTTTGGGGATAAGCGTGTTTACCCATGAATCAGACTTTAGTCCGGGATTAGCCACCAAAATAAACCTCCGAGTCGCTCAAAAGATATTTGTCGCGTATCAGGAAACCGGGGCTTTTTTAAAACCTTCTTATAAAAACAAAATTATTGTGTCCGGCAATCCGGTGCGTCCTGAATTCAAAAACCCGGATCCAATAAAAGGAAGAAATTTTCTCAAAGTTAAAGAATGGGAACGGATTCTGCTGGTTCTTGGGGCAAGTCAGGGATCCCAACAAATAAACGAATTGATCAAGGCAACTTTACCGGAACTTACCAAACACTATACCGTGATTCATCAAGTAGGTCCCAACTCCCAGTGGAACCTGAAAGCCGGTGAAAAATATCGGGCTTATCCTTTTTTCAAAGATGAAATGCCTCATGTCCTTGCGGCGGCGGAACTTGTTCTTTCCCGCAGCGGAGCCGGGACCATCTGGGAGTGCGCCACAGTAGGACGTCCTATGGTACTCATTCCCCTAAGCGGTTCGGGAACCCGGGGGGATCAAGTGGAAAACGCTCGGTTTTTTGAAAAAGCCGGCGCCGCGATAAGCCTTACCGGAGACAAGGTGAGTCCAGAAAACCTGATAAAGACTATACTATCTCTTGAGGCTGACGAAGAGTCCCGAAATCGGATGGCAGAAGCCTCAGCCCGCATTGGGGCTGAAGACGGGGCGCGGCTCATTACCGAAACCCTTATGACTGAAATCCTTATAAACTATTAAAGGAATTATATGAACACTATCGCTATGCTCGACATCATATTACTTATCCTGATGCTGATCTTTGTTGTCCGCTGTACCCTTCAGGGCTTTGTGAAGGAAGTTCTCTCTATGACTTCTTGGATCTGCGGGATTCTGGGGGCGATTTTTTTCTATAAACAAGGAGCCGCTTTTATACGGACCATGTTTTTTCAGGATGTTCGGCTTCTTCCAGAAGTGCTTGCTTTTGCGGCGGTGTTTTTTATTATTTTTCTGTTGATCAAGATTTTTGAAGTATTAATAAAGGATATTGTAAACGCTGTTGATCTAGGCGGAGTGGATCGTTTCATGGGAACCTTAGTGGGTTTTGTCGAGGGATTAGCCTGCATTGTGTTTGTGCTTTTTCTCATAACTATTCAGCCTATTTTTGAAACTGAACCGATCCTAGAGGGAAGTTTTTTCGCTGAGTATTTCCTGCCCCTTATTGAGCGGCATATTCCGGCTAATCTCAATGGTTTCCCAGAGTAAAAAGCTATGTTTGAACATATTTTAGAACAAAACGCAATAACCCAATTAGTTTCTGACAAAGCCGGCGGAATTCTGGCGCCTTCCATGCTGTTTGCGGGTCCTCATGCTTCGGGCAAGGGAACTGCGGGACTGGAACTGGGGCGGGTCCTTTCCTGCGAAAGCCCGGAAGCGCCGCTGGATTGTTCTTGCAGCGGGTGTATGCGGCATCGGCTCTTGACCCATCCTGATATGCTTTGTCTTGGGTCTCGAAATTTTTCCTCAGAAATAAGCGCTGCCTTGGCGGGATTCCTCAGAGCCCCGGGAACAATCGGTTTTCGGACCCTTTTTATCCGGTCTGTACGGAAACTCCTCGCCCGATTTTCTCCGGTTCTTTGGGAAGAAGAGCCGAAATTCAGTAAATTAAGCGATATGGTTCTGTCCTTAGAAGAAGCCTTAGACGAGATTTGGACTGAAAGTCCCTCCGGGACCGAAACCTTGAAAAAACGCTGTGAAGGGATCCTGAAAAACGCACTCAAACTTGAAGCCGAGGGACTAAGCGATCTGATTCCGATTGGGCAGATTCGGCGAGCCGCGGTATGGAGCCATTTAGTTCCTATGGGAAAAAGAAAGCTTCTCCTTATTGAAAACGCTGACCGAATGCATGAAGCCTCAAGGAATTCGCTTTTAAAAATCCTTGAAGAGCCTCCTGAAAGGCTGACAATTCTGTTGACAACCTCCAGAGAGAAAGCCTTGCTCCCGACGATTCTGTCCCGAGTGCGTCCCTATCGGTTTGTTCAGCGCTCAAATGAAGCTGAAGCAGCGGTGATCCGTCAGGTCTTTGGGGTCAATCCTTCTTTGTCAGGCGGGATTCCGGGGTATCTCGATTCTTTTCTGCCTATGCCAATAGAACGGCTTCGACCTTTGGCTGGATTTTTCGCCGCCTTTATTGCCATGAGAGCCGCGCTGACCATGAAGAAACGCGGGATTTCCGCTATACCAGAAGAACTTATCGCCCTGGGTAAGCACGCCGCCGCTGTTGCGGAAGCGGGAAACCTCGGCAGACCCGGCAGGGATACCCAAAGCGTTATCACAAAAATTGTTACTGACGCGGAAAAATTTGAAGTTCGAGGGCTTTTTTCTCAATTTCTCAATCTCCTTCTCAGTCTAGTTTTTGAAAGCGCCAGATCTCTTTATCAGACTGGCGCTCAAAACCCGGGTATAAACGGCTATTACGATATTTGGCGGACCCTCGTCAATGATGCGGCTGTTGGAGTAGGAATCTATAATCAAAACCCCGGACTTGCCTTGGAACGGCTCAGTACAGAACTCCAGCAAGCCTTGAATAAACGGGAGATCCAATAACAGCGGAATCGATTTTTTTTCTAAATCTTCCACCTTGGTCTCTGGAAGGTTCACTCCAAAGGCGGAGGTTTTAATAATTTTCTTTCATTTCAACACGTTCTACTTTGCCGTTTGTTTTCAGGACTTTGACAAACTGGGTAATGTCCGTGGCGTTTGAGATCCCCACAAAAAGCCGCAGCCGAGCGCCTTTGCCTTTTTCCTTGCCTTTTCCTATGCCCTGATCCACATCCATAGACAAAACCCGTACTCCAAAAGACTGCAAAATTTGCAGAATTTCTTTGGTATCAGGATTGTTCGACTTGAAGGTTATCTCAAGAACCTTATTCCGCTCCAAGGGAAAGAACTTTTTTTCAAACTTGTCCAATGCAACGAGAGTCACAAGGATGATAACCATAACAGTTCCAGCAGCCCAGAACATACCCGCGCCGATAGCCAGACCTACTGCGGCGATAAGCCACAACGATGCTGCTGTAGTGAGTCCTTTGACATTGTTTCCCAGCCGAATTATGGCGCCGGCTCCAAGAAAGCCGATGCCTGATACCACTTGGGCGGCGATTCTGCCGGGATCGCCCCGGTCTATCGGCTGAAACCTCTGGGGCAGCCAGATTGAGAGCAGCATCAAGAGGGTCGCGCCGGTTGCGATAAGGATATGGGTTCGCAGTCCTGCAACCTGATGACGGCTGCTCCGTTCAAGCCCGATGATTGCGCCTGCCAAAAATCCAAGACTTAATCGAATAATCATATCTATTTCTGTTAAAATCATTGTATTCACCAGAACAGTATACCATGCAATTATTGTTTCACAGGACAAAATAATGTAATATTCACCTGCTGGTTAATCTGTGAAAATCAGCGTAATCCCCGGACCTGGTTATATGCAGCAGTCCTGTTATGTGCGGTCGGGCGCATTTCACAATTTCATTTTTCCCGTTTTATTTCTCCATTTATTTTTAATTTTATTATTTCCATGTTTTCCAATCCATCATTATCTACGACTTTTACCGCTATATTATGCGTTCCAGCTTTTAACATAATTATTTGTTTCCCTTCCTTGTCGATTATGATTGAAGCCTTAAATCCCTTTTCTTTATCATAATTAAAATCCCAACTGTAAAATTCAATTCCAGCGGGGCTATCGCCTTTGGCAATAAATTCTATTTTTCTATTGCCGTTATTGTCTTTTTCCATTTCGGTAATATGAACGCCGACAACAGGTTTTACCGCTATCGGTATAATTTCATCCACACGAACCAACTTTATAAAAATATTTTCTTCATTTTTAAGACGGGAAACTTCCTCTATTGCACCTTTGCCAAAAGAAAACGCAATAATATATCCGACTTGTTTATTTACCGATACATTTTTTTCAAAAAGGCTTTTGTCATATTGTTTTGCCGATACTGAAAAGTTTTTAATAACATTTACGCCGATATTATCTGAACGCTTTACCTGTATTGGCGTTCCGTCTGAATATTTGCCGTCAATGCCTTTGTCCCCGCCTTTTTTGTTTTGCGGCGTTCCGCCAAACTGCGTAATTATCCAGCTTTCAAATTCAAATGCGTCTTTATATCGTAAAGTGTCATAATCGTATTTATATAATTGAACTGTATAAGGTGAAGTAAATAAGTCCGTTTGTTTCTGTAGCCGAATTTCTGTAACCTTTACTGCCTGAACCGATTGATCTATACCTATCCATTGGCGGTTTAACCTGTCCGATACGGCAATGGTTGTTCCGCCGCCCATAAAAGGATCAAGTACAATGTCCCTTTCATTGCTTGCCATGCTGATAATCCGTTCCAGCAGGGCTTCGGGTTTTTGCGTAGGGTAGCCGATTTTTGAACTGCCCTGAACATTTTGTATATCATCCCAAATATTTGATAGTTGTTTTCCTTTTATTTCTCGCTCTGATAGATAATACTTTTCACGAATTGATTTATCAGTAAAATAGAGCCTATTATCTTCTTCAAGTTCCCGCATCCGTTGTTCATTAAAACGCCAGCCGTTTTTAGGCGAAGAATATTTCTTTTCATTTTTTGTTTTATATGTATATTGTAAATTGGGTCTTACATCTGGATTTATTATTGGCTGAGTATTATATTTACCTCTACCATCATTATCATCAAGATTAAAAGTTTTTTTATCCTCTTCGTTGAGTTCTGATGTTTGCCTTTGAAAAAAATATTTATCACGCTTGGTATACCAGAATATTGTATCTGCATTTTTCGGCAGGTTATTATAAATAGGTTTACCAGCAGATGTTCTTTTCCAAATAATCTCATTTCTAAAATTATTTTCCCCGAAAAGCCTGTCCAGAATATGCACCCGGATATATGCGTTGGCGTGCCAGTCGCAATGCAAAAAAATACTGCCTGTTGGTTTTAAAATGCGGTGCATTTCTACAACCCGTTCTTTCAACCAATCAATATAATGGCTTATGCCTCCAGCCCACCTGTCTTGAAAACTTCTTATTTCCCCTGTGTCGCCCCATATTATTTCATAATTTCGGTTACTAAAAAATGGGGGATCAAGGTATATTAAATCAACGGTTTCTGGTTCAAAACCTTTTAAAATTTCAAGATTATCCCCTAAAATCAGCCTGTTTATTGCCATTTTTCTACTGTACCCCATTTACAAAAATGTTTCAATACCATATTTTCCAACAAAATCTGCGCCAATTGCGCCTACCGGTTAATTTGTGAAAATCAGCGTAATCCCCGGACCTGGTTATATGCAGCAGTCCTGTAATATTTTATTCTTTATGTTTCTATTATTTTTCAAGTGATCTATAATAAAATTATAACAAATAATGAGGGAAGGTGGTATGCAGTACAGGACAGACAAAAAATCAGGGAATAAACTTTCGATTTTAGGATTTGGGTGTATGCGTTTTCCGAGGCAGCTTGGGGCTGTTGATATGAATAAAACCGAAAGTCTTATTATGGAAGCCGTCAATAAAGGAGTAAATTATTTTGACACCGCCTATATATATCCGGGCAGCGAAGAAACTCTGGGGGCGATTCTGGAAAAGAATCGGATTCGGGAATTGCTCTTTATTGCGACAAAACTGCCTTTAGTCTTAGTTCGGGGTCCTGAAGACTTTGATGCGTTTTTCAAGAACCAGTTGGAACGGCTCAGAACGAATTATATTGATTATTATCTGATGCACATGCTTACCGATATGGAGCTGTGGGAAAAGCTCAAAGCCTGGGGCATTGAAACGTGGCTCCAAGAGAAAAAGCAAGCCGGTCAAATCAGGCAGATAGGCTTTTCTTTTCACGGCAATCAAGGGGAATTCTTAAAACTTCTGGAAGCGTATCCTTGGGAATTCTGTCAAATTCAGTACAATTACGCAGGGGAGCATTTTCAAGCCGGCGTAGTGGGCTTAAAAAAAGCCGCAACTATGATGCCGGTAATCGTGATGGAACCCCTTCTTGGAGGGAAACTTGCCGCTGGACTTCCCTCAAAAGCAGTTGAGACCTTCAAAAAAGCGGATCCTGAACTCAGTCCTGCCGGGTGGGCCCTTAAATGGGTGTGGGATCATCCAGAAGTAACCCTCCTTTTGTCCGGCATGAACGATAAACGCCAGCTTGATGAAAATCTTTGCATCGCGGATACCGCGATGCCTCGGCAGCTGACTGAAGTCCAGCGCGAAACCTATCGGGATGTCCTGAATGTATTCAACGCTTCCTATAAGATTCGCTGTACCGGCTGTAATTATTGTATGCCCTGTCCCCGGAACGTCAATATTCCGGGCTGTTTTGCCGCATATAACGCATCTTTTTCTATGGGCTTTGTGAGCGGGATGCAGCAGTACATGACCAGTACCGCCCTTACTGCGGATCGCACCTTTAGTTCTACCCATTGCGCCAAATGCGGCAGATGCGAACAGCACTGTCCTCAGCATCTCCCTATCATCAAAACTTTGGAGGCTGTCCAAAAACGGATGGAGCCGTTCTGGATGAAATGGGGCATCAAGGCGGTTCGCAAATTTATGCGGAAAAAAAACGATCCCCGACAGAGCAACTAAGGGCTATAGTTTTTATCCGGTTGACGTAAAACCCCGCCCTTTAGGGCTAAACTTGACCCAGAACATTACGTCAGCCAATGACGGCAGGCAAGTAAGGTATTGGGCGTAGTAAGCCCTGCCCAAAGCATTTTGACTCCCGGCGGGAAAGTCGTCCATGATATCCCGTTTCGTCCGTCCCAACCGCCTAAGACAGCTTACCGCCTTATACGGCTTCACCAAGGTCTTGTTCGTTTTGTTCCCGGTCCGGTATAATAACCGCCATTCCTCTTTCAAAAGATTGGTATTCATGTTATATTTTACTTATGGTATTTGAACAAACGATTGAAATATCCCTGGGTACGGTGGCATGGTTGAACCTAAAGCAACCCGGTGAATGAAACACAATACCCTGCGGAGGAGACGGCTGAAGGCAGGCAGTGAAATCGGACATGCCTCTCTTTAAGGTATTGACTTTCCCGGGTTTTTTGCCAGGGTTTCTATAGTTCTGATGAACCGTTTCTCAAGCCGTGTTTCACGGAAATCCCGCCGCAAATTCTTCCGTAAGGTTAAAATCTTCCCCTCCCAGCTTTCGTGCTGAGGTAGTATATCACGATCTTGTGAGTTATGGGGCACGTTTAGCCCTAGGAGCGAGGGGGAGACCCCCCTTATTATCATAGCCGCACCAGGTCATACGCCTTGCTGCCGAGGCCGATTGTTGCGGCGTGGTTGACTGTCCGGATGCCGTTTTGCTGTTCCATGCGCTGAACAAGCCGCCTGTCATTCAAGGATGATTTCTTCGCCATTGGCAATAATGAGCCGGTTGTCCGCGGTAAACCTTTCGGCGCGGCTTCGGTCGAACAGGCTGTTCGGTTTTAGATGATACGGG
>JAITHD010000035.1 GCA_031280155.1 Treponema sp.
GTTTTCCCCAAGAATCGCATGAGTTGAACCTTGAGGCACCCCCAAACATACCTTGTCATTCGCCTTAAAAGAACCAAACATAGTGGTAATATGCTGCATATCTACCGCGAGAGCCGATGCGGTACTCACTGATGGGATTTTGGTTTCACCCATAAAGCCCCCTTTAGTAAAGAAAATCAAAGGGATGCTTTCACGCTGAAAACATCCCTTTGACCCTGCTGATTAATTTTCTACTGGAGCCAAGTTGTATTTACCCGGAAACTGGGCTTCCAATTCCGCTGCTGTAGCGGGAACCTTTTGTTCCCCGGTAATGATCTGGGACTTGATGCTTTCGACTTGGGAGATTACGTCTTGAGGGATATGGTTCCCGGTTGTGGCGTAGCCTACCCCGTTGTTTTTCAGATTGTAAAGCAGCGTACTCCCTCCTTTGAGGGTTCCCTGCCGAGCCTGATCGGAAACATCGTAAAGCGCGTTGTCAACCCGCTTGATCGCGCTGGTCAGGACGTTATTCGGGGCAATATAATTCTGGTCCATGTCAACCCCGATAGCCCATTTGTTCTGCTCCCGAGCCGCTTCAATAGCGCCGTTTCCCGTGGCTCCCGCAGCGGAATAGATGATATCCGCGCCGTCAGCGTAATACTGGTTAGCGATATTCTTTCCTGCCGCAGGGTCCCCAAAGGAACCTGAGTATTGCCCCATAATTTGGACTTCAGGATTAGCGGTCAATGCGCCGGCGTAATAGCCTACAGCGAAACTCTCCATTGTTGTGGAAGCGACGCCGTTAATGTGTCCTATTTTACCGGTTTTCGTCATCTTTCCGGCAATGTAGCCTACCAAGAATGAACATTCCTGAGCCGCGAATATTACGCCGGTAACGTTTTTGTTCGGCACTTGCTCAGGACGGTACGCATAATCCACAATAGCGAACTGTTGATTAGGATAATCCTTGCCGGCTTTCTCAAAAGCCTCTCCGAGCATAAAACCGACTCCCCAGATGAGATTCGTCTTCTGATCTGTAAAGGTATCAATGTTCGGAGCGTAGGTGCTCTCGTCTTTTGATTCGATATAACTCACTGAAACGCCGGCAGCGTCCCGCAAACGCTGAAGCCCCAGCCAAGCGCTCTGATTGAAGGACTGGTCATTAACCCCGCCTACGTCTGTTACCAAGCCGACCTTAAACGTCGAGGTGCTTCCCGGGGCCGCGCCCTTGCTGCCTGAATCCTTGCCGGAGCTGGCAAAAGCGAACCCTCCAACCGCAGCGGCCAAAAAGATTAGTAATAGTTTTTTCATTTTTCCTCCTAAAATTGGATAAACCATATTGATTGGAATTAGTATAGTAAAGTATATTTTTTACGTCAAGAGCGATAAAGAAGGAACCATGGAATTTATGAGAGATTACCGCAAACTAAGCGAACAAACCAGAGCCGTCTAAAAATAAGCCTTTGAAGTGGTTTTAAGCCTCTTATCCTGATTCGACGTTTACTCGGAAAGACCGGCGGAACAGAGCCTGCCGTCCCCGTTCCAGCCACACAACAATAACCGCCATGATAAACCGGGGAAGCGCAATCCAAAGATAGGGAACCCCAAGACTGACAAACAGCAGGGTATCCTCAATCTGGGCGTGGCTTATCGCGGCATGGTGGTTCAGGAGATCAATCTCTGATTTTGACGCTGAACCTAAACGGATTTCTTCGCTCAAAATAGCGGAGCCGTAGGATACGCCGACCATATTCACAATGAGCCAAAAATATCCCATATTTGGGGATAACCCTAGTATAGTCATAAGCGGGGAGGTGAGGCTTCCGAGTTTCTTAATAATCCCCATTTCGTCCAGAAGTTTCTGGACAAACAAAATGCCGAAAACAATGGCGGTTATCCGCAGGCTCAAAAGACCTGTATCAATGCCCCAGCGGATAAGGTCATGGACTAACTGTTGGAGATCAAATCCAATCGGTTCAGGCTCGGACTGGACCGCCGGAATCGGCGGGGTTTCTTTTGGTTCCCCAAAGGAATCCGGGAGCAACAGGTGCAGAACAAATCCTGCGGCAAAGGCGCAGAAAATCCTCAGCAGGACTATCTTAATCAGGGACGATCCGATGCGCTTCATTACCGTACATTCTACAAAGAAATTGTGAGCGATAAGACAGATTGTCCCTAAAATCGTAATTTCCCGAATCGAAAGGTCCAGCGTGTGGATCACGCCGATAGCTGAATACACATTGAGAAAAACAGCGCTGATAACCACCAGCGCCGCTTCTCCGGGGAGGTCAAACTGATTCATCAGAGGATTCATAAGGTGAGCGATATAGTATAAGACCCCTCCAGTCTCCAATATTTGAACCGCCAGCGACGCGGGAATCATAACCATAAGCAGAAAAAAGACAGCTTTAAACCCGGGCTTTACGATTTGAAGTCCCGCGTTTTTAATACCCTGGGGCGATATTTTTTTATACATACGTTTATATTTTCTAATAATAACCGATAGCGTCAAAATATTCCAGAGGGACCCAAGCCGGCCGATGATATACGCTTCTGGAAAAGGAGTATTTTTTCTTAAATAAAGAGATATTTCCCATAGTCCCCTGCATTTACTTTTGAGGAAAAAGGGGCGTCATCCTAAATTGCTAATATTTCCGTAAAATTTCAATAGGTTTGACTTTTCCCGCCTGCCGTGCGGGAATCCATGAAGCAATAACAGAACAGAGGACGGTAAAAAAGCCGATAAAGAACACTGTAGTCCAGTCTATGACGATAGGAATCGTTTCAAGGTAGTACCCCGGATCGAGTATTTTAACATC
>JAITHD010000091.1 GCA_031280155.1 Treponema sp.
ATATTTACGACGCCCTGTCCCCGATGGCCTGTGTATGCGCCCGGAATTTGCCCGGAGGTCCCGCCCCCGAAGAGGTGCGCCGTCAGATTAAGGTCTTGCGGGACCTAGCCCTCAGACATTTCTGAAAATAACCTAAACAGGGCGCTCTTGATACAGACTAATGATTTTATTACAGTAATAGTATAATTCGTTTGGGACAGGGACATTCTGTTCCAAACTATACTTAAAGAGGGAATAAAGATTAGCTTGTATGCGGATACATTTTAAAAAGCTAAGGGCTGAACTCGTTATAAAACAATTTCAGCGTTATAAATGGGCGGCCTTAGCGCTACAGTTTTGTATGGTTTCAATACCTCTAGTTGCTCAGATCAGTACAGAGCAGCTCTTAAATCCTTTAATAATAGAAAATTTTATGGTGAATGCCGTGAATATAAACCGCGCTTTTGGGGCTTTACATACCCATCAAAATGAACGGTTTGCCGAATACATAAGTAAGGTCGTATTTTTTACAGACAGTTTCTTTGACTTGGATACATTATTAGATTTAGATGCCCGTACTGTTTTCTCTTGGAATGAGCAGGATCAAATCATTAATAATGTAGCTAAAGCATATCGGAAAGCCCTGGTCCTCTATGTTCCTCCTGAGATAAAAGCAGTTTATCGGGAAAATGGATTAGGAAATCGGGGACATCAGGTTCTGCTATGCCTGGTTTTAGGAATTCGCATCCTTGCATTGAAGGAAGATAGAGCTGAATATGATCAGCCTTTACCTAAAGCCAAAAAAACGCTGTCCCTCCTGGAATCGCTTATTCATCCAAAGGATTTAGCGCTGATTCAGGATTATTGGAAAATATTGGAAAATATTGGAAACTGATACAAGGAGTAGAATATGCAAAAATTCGTGTTAAGTTTAGTATTGGCAGGGACCATGATTCTACAGGCAGAGCCGCAAAACAACGCGGTATTTTTTTTATTGTATGCCGGGCAGGTCGAAGAACTGACGGATAATGTTGAAGGCTATTACCGGCGAGGCCTTGAATACGCTGAAAATGCGGAATATGATTTTGCAATAGCGTCATTCACAAGGGCCCTATGGCTTAACCCGGAATTTCAGGAAGCCTTTTATGAGCGGGCTAATATGCATCTGAACAAAAAAGAATATGATCAGGCTATTACCGATTACAATCAAGCGATACGATTAAATCCTAAAGACGCTAAGGCTTTTAACAATCGGGGGTTTACTTATCACTCAAAGGAAGCCTATGATCAAGCCATTGCGGACTATACGGAAGCGTTGAAAATTAACCCGAATTATGCGCTTGCTTGGAATAATCGGGGATGGACCTATATTTCAAAAGGAGACTATGATCAAGCGATTGCAGACTGTACCGAATCATTGCGGATCAATCCTAGATATGCAGAAGCCTATGATAGCCGGGGACTTGCTTATTATTATAAGAAAGAATATGACCGGGCTATTGCGGATTATAATGCGGCTTTACGGTTTGATCCAAACCATCCTGACGCGCCAGTGCGTCGTCAACAAGCTATAAACGCCAAAGAGTCTGTCGATGCATTGCGGTTAAGCGTTTAGTCGGCTGCTCCGTTCTGAAGCCGTATAAAACCTCAAAACACAAATAATGTTTTTGAGCAAAACAGTAATCAAGCCTTCCGCCTCACCATTCGACCTTAAATTTTGAAACTTCACTGAGGAGTACGTCAATTTGCTTTTTATTATGTACGCTGATATCGTTTACATGACGCACTCGCTGTCGATTTGCTCCGCCCCGGCAACCATTCTCTTTAGAAAATCATGTTAGACCGCCTCTTGGATCATAATAATTTGTTCCCCATTTTACTTCTCGATGAAAATTATTTTCCATGTTCAGGGAATTCCCCTCTTGACTTAAAGGGTTCTTTAACTTCTAAGATTTTCTACATTACTAGTTAAGGAGTAATAATATGAGAACCATTAATTTGGGCTTGTCAGGCTTGCAAGTTCCAGCTATTGCTGTGGGCTGTATGAGGATTAACAAGGTTGAAAAGGCTGAGGCGGAACGCTTTATCAAGACCGCCCTTGAACTGGGGGCTTTCTTTTTCGATCATGCTGATATATACGGTCAGGGAACCTGCGAAGAACTATTCGCTGAGGCTGTCGGGATGAATCCGGCTATACGGGAAAAAATACTGCTTCAATCCAAGTGCGGTATCAGACCGGGGATTTGCTTTGATTTTTCTAAAGAGCATATCCTCAAATCCGTAGACGGAATTCTTAAACGCCTTAAAACCGATTATTTAGACGTATTGCTGCTCCACCGTCCTGACGCGCTCATGGAGCCGGAGGAAGTTGGGGAAGCCTTTAATCTGCTGCACAACAGCGGCAAGGTTCGGCATTTTGGGGTGTCCAATCAAAATCCCTTTCAGATTCAATTACTGAAAAAATTCGTGAACCAGCCTATTATCGCTAATCAGCTCCAACTCAGCATTGCCAATGCCGCAATGATAAGCCAGGGACTCCATGTCAATATGGCGGAAGACAGCGGGATTAATCGGGACGGCGGAGTCTTAGATTTTTGCCGGCTCAACGACATCACAATACAGACCTGGTCGCCCCTCCAATACGGGTTTTTTGAAGGAACCTTTTTGGGGAATAAAAAATTTCCTAAACTTAATCAAAAGCTCGATGAAACAGCGAAAAAATACAGCGTCTCAAATACCGCGATTGCCTTGGCGTGGCTTCTCAGGCATCCGGCTACATTGCAGCCTGTAACCGGAACATGGAACCTTGATCGATTTAAGGAAAGCGTAAAAGCTGCGGAAATCACCCTTTCTAGGGAAGAATGGTACGAAATTTACGCAGCCGCAGGAAATACGCTTCCCTAAAACACGGTCTGTAAAGCGAGCGGCACAGATTGGTGAAAAATCAGAACCGCTTACCGCCCGCTGTTTTCTAAGAATGAACGAATGGCGTTTCTGATTATGGAAGCGTATCGTCAGGTCCCAACTTTACAGAAATGCAGTGTACACTGTGAACAGCCTTGTGCAATGGTTTCGCTAATATCCAAGGTCAATTCCATTACTTCCGCAATGCCTCGATCTCCTTCCATAGCCATATCGCATAAGAGCGTGCAGGTTTCATTGTCAAACCCTAGTTTCCGCCAAGCCTCAACCAAGGGACAGTAATGAAAGTCTAGGCGCATATTGTTTTTATCCGCGTTAATCGAATGTATATCAAAGGTATAGCATACCAAATCGCTCAGAAAGACCTTTCTGAATTCCACGCAATTTTGAAGGTCTTTGCATTTATTTTTGAGCTGTTCCCCATGTATACGCCCGCATCGTTTGACCGCCCGTCGGATGATAGATTCCGCGTCGATTCCTGCTTTCACCATTTCATCGTATATAATGCCCATCCACACTGCCCGATGTTCAATCTGGGCCCGATTCACGTCTCTACAGGCTTTGGCGGATTCTGTCATTTTCATTGTTTCCATAATATACCTTGTTTTTTCATGTATTTTTGTCAACAAAACAAGAAAAATATAGCTCATTTTTCTTGAACTATCAAGATGAGACGGTAATTCTCTGGGACCCTGCACAAAGTCCGCTGATTACGCTGATTTTCGCAGATTAAGAGGCGAAAAAATCAGCGTAATCAGCAGACAATGGGTTATCCAAGCCCAAAGGCATGATTTGCGCCTTTGGGTACATCACTTTGGGATCAGAACGAAACCCCAATGCCGATGGGAATGCTGAAGACGGCTATGGTATCAGAAACGTCGCCGCCGTCGGTATGGAAAAC
>JAITHD010000168.1 GCA_031280155.1 Treponema sp.
TTTTGTTTGCATTATTCAAGGTATTGTTCAGATTCGGAAACCTACCCATCTATACCGTACTTTGATTATTCCCCAGGCGCCGCTGTTCCTGTTCTGTTGCTCATGTATAGTCAATCCAAACAGCGCCTTTTTGGGAGCTTTCTACACATTTTTCAATAAACTTCACCCCTTCAACGCCCATGTCAACATTCGGGAAATCCAAGTCCTCTTCGGTAAGAGGTTCACCGGATTTTTGCTTCACTAAAGCGCTGATATAGGTTTTGTAGATGTTAGCCAGGGCTTCAAAGTAGCCTTCGGGATGCCCTGAAGGGATTCGGGAATAAGCCTGAGCATGAGGATAAAAAAGGTCTTTCCCACGGGAAAGCACCGCATTAGGATGTCCGAATCTGAATAGTTCCAGATAATTTGAAGTCTCTTCATTCCATTGAATAGCGCCTTTGGTACCGAATATCCTGAACCGAAAGCCGTTATCGTATCCTGCGGCTATCTGACTTGTCCAGTACACGCCCTTAGCGCCCCCTTCATACTCAAGCATGATAGTAGCGTTATCGTCTAAGACTCGATCTTTTCCCATAGTATCAAGCCGAGCCAAGACAGACTTGATCCGCAGTCCTGTTACATAAGCGATCATATTTTCAATATGGGAACCCAAATCTCCTACGCTGTTGGATTTACCCGCCATTTTCGGATCCGTGCGCCATTGGGCTTGTTTACTCCCCTGTTTTTCCGCGGGAATCAGCAGCCATTCCTGGGGATATTCAGCGTTTACAAAAAGGATATTTCCGATTTCACCATGCCGTACCAATTCTCTTGCGTGTTTAACCGTAGGATTACCAGTATAGGTGTAGGTAACGCAGAAAAGCACGCCCTTTTTCTTAGAGAGAGCCGCTAATTCCTGAGCGTCGGACAACTCAATCGCAAGCGGTTTATCGCAGACCACTGAAAACCCTTGATTTAAAAAAACTTTAGCCGCCTGATAATGACTTACATTCGGAGTCGTGATAACCACGAAATCAATCTTATCAGAACGTTTTGCCTCTTCCTCAGCCATTTCTTCAAAGGTATTATATAAACGCTCTTGAGCAATCCCTAAAGCTCTGCCAGTGGCAAACGTATTTTCTGGGGAATGGGAAAAACACCCCGCCTTAATCTCGGCAAGTCCATCTAGGGCTATAGATTTCCGATGTACATCCCCAATAAAGGACCCCTGCCCTCCGCCGATCATACCATAACGTAACTTTTCCGCCCTTTGTATATCCGCGCTTCCTTCGATCATGGGATTACCTTCCTTTTGATGTCAGCTACCCCTGCCTAAATGCCGGGGCTTGAGGCTTGTTCCGGTTGCCCGGGTTACTCCTCAAGATTTCTCCTTCAACGATGCGTGCCTGGGGCAAGTTGGTTATCGCAAAACGCCCTTCCCTAAAGGGAGCGTTTACGGTGGTTCCAACCCAGGCTCCCCAGTCTTATAGTATCTCCATAGACGTTACGTTCCCACGTTGCGCGGGTAGGTCTATTTGACTTTTTAGTATACAACAAGGTAGACAGGAGGTCAAGTATGTTGGTACAAAACCTTTTCGGTGCGCCTTATATCCCCAGTCCTTTAGGCAGGGGTTTTACGGCGAACCGGATAATAGTTTGGTTATTATAACCCTGAGTTCAATGATATTAAAAACAATAAGCGCCAAAAATCAATAGCTCTGTTACGCGCCCCTGGGGTTTTCATGGTTAGGATTTCAATATATTGAACTCACCTTATTATATCTAACTGGACTGAAAAAATACAAGCCCTGTTTAGGAACAATTCCAAAACTATTAAGAACATATATTTGAAATTGCCGGCGGCTTAGAAATAGGTCTTATCGTTTTCTCCGAAAAACCCGGTAGTTGATAGCGGGAAAGATGTTGTGCCGCCGTTCTAAGGTGGTGAGCCATTCGGTACTGATGTAGTTACTGCCCAGGGCTTCATAAATAGTGGTAAAATTACGAAGATTTTCTTCAATTTGTTCTCTCGCGTATTCTTCAGATTCCTGCTTGTATAACATCTTAGTCCAATCTGAAGCCTGTCCCAGCAAGATTTCTCGGGCCGCCTGATTCAATACCCGTTCTTTGAGTCCGGTTTCATCAGGAAAGCGCTCGGCTATTTCGGTCATCCGCTCTAGGGAACGTGCGGTATGCCGATAAATCCAATCGTTAGACGAATCCAGCCACGTTTGGGCATAGCCGTTGAATCCTCCAGACGAAAAACAAGGCGTCATAGTCTGTACTGTGGAAAGGTCTTGTTTGTAGAGGTATTCCGCAGGAGTCATAAACTGAAGGTCTTCGTATTTTGCCCCTTCTCTGAACAAAGTTTCAAGAAATTCCGGTCCTTCATACCAAAAACGCCCAAAGGCATTCGCATTATAGGCGCAGAAGCTAATAGGAACCTCATCCATGTATTTCCCTGCGGCGTGGAGCCCCTCAATCCGGCGATCTAAAAAAGAACGGACTTGTTTTTGAATCTGCTCTGATGCTTTGTGAGGATCATAGGTTTGTTTTTTACAATCCCAGTCCCCTAAGGTCTGGTATTTATAACCTGTTGGGGTTCGTCTCCCGGCAGGGTCTAAAAAGGATTTTACTGTTTCCGCAGACAGTTCATAACCTACGTCAGCGTCGTTATCTCGATATACTGGATGATACCCAAAACCTGCTTCTTTATCCGCAATATCCTGATATGCGTAATGATCTCTGGCAAATACGAAAATCCCTTGGGGGGTTTTGATCGGATAAAAACTCCCTTTAAGGGCTGCGGGATTCCCCAAAATTAAGCCGTGGGTATTGACTATCGTATAACCGAAATTATAAGCCCGCAGATACCGTTCCAGCTCCTGAGTCCAGCCTAGTTCAGGCAGCCAAAAGCCTTGGGGATGTTTCCCGAAATTCGAGCGGTATGAAGAAAGAGCCACCTCAAACTGAGCCTGAATCGCTTCAGGATTATCGATGTAAAACGGCAGAAATCCATGAGTAGCCGCAGTGGCTAAAAGCTCAAGTTTACCCTTCCGCTGATAATAGTCAAAGGCTTTGAGAATATTTTTTCCATGCCGTTCAGTAAAAGAATGCCGCCGGTCTATTGCTTTATCATAAAAACGTTTCGCCAAAGTCTGAAACCCTTCGTCGTCACAAGTCCGATCAAGTTCCTGCAAACCGAATTCAATCTGTTTATCTGTATATTCCAGATACCGCTGGATCAACAGTTCATCCCGAAGCATGTGACAGAGCGTGGGAGAAAGGCAGAGACCCACTCGGAAGGGTATCCGATCCCACTCAAGCCGGTCAAATACTTCTAGCAACGGAAGATAGGTTTCAGAAAGGCTCTCAAAAAACCATCGCTCTTCACTGTTTTGGGGCAGTTCAAGATGCCGTACAAAAGGCGTGTGGGCGTTAAGCACCACTGAAATAACATAACGCTTATCCATAGTAACAAGCTCTTTCCTATTTATTACGGGATTGGCGATCTCCATTACGGATCACCTGAAAATCTTCCACTCCAGACAATCGAATCAGTGGATTGGCGTACAAATCATCGGCTTTGGCGGCTCTTTCAGTATTGCGCCGATTCGGAGGGTTAAACAAGGCAGGCAGGGTAAACGGATGAGAACCGGCAAGCGCAATTTCTTCGTATCCCCGAACCGCGCATAATTCTACCTTGAAACATCCCCCTTCTGGGGGAAATCCAATATACCAAGCGGTATCAGTAATCCCTACGGGAATAGTAAAAGAATCTTCTTTTTTAGGGGTTTTGTATTGAGCTGACCCCGGAGACACCTTGAGATGATATCCTCCAAAATCATGAGCCTTTTCATGAACTTCCTTATCATAACTTTTGATTTCCCAAAACGTGAAAACCCAGAGGGGATCCCGAATCAGGACTTCGATAAAGGTGATGTTGTACTGTTTAGGCAGGGGAACCGGCTCTGGAATAGTAGTTTCCATCAAGGGATTTTCCTCATGATCCTCTTTGCCGAACTCCCCGGCAGCAATATCAGCGTCGATATCCAATATTTCCGCTATAATAAAGATACGCTCCAAATCCGGGGGTATTTCTATTCCAAAACTATCCGCTAATCGTATCAATTCTCGGGTTGTTAAACTTTCCAAATAAGCGCGTTCCAATGAAGAGGGCTTAAAAAGCATATCAGCCATATCATTATACCATGAAGAAAAAACACGCTTTTTGTCAAGACCCTAGGACAGGCGTAACGCTTTACGGTCTAAGGGATTGGATATATACGCCGTTGTTTTAGGAGGAATCATGGCTTCTTTGGTTCATTTTGTTTTTGCCTGCCAGAAACCTTTCCATTCTTCCGGGCGTTCCTGATAATATCTGCATTGTTCAGCATAATAATAGGAAGGTTTATCCTGCTCTGTCAAAACTTGAAAGACCGGAAGCGCTTTGGCAAATTCACCTTGGTAAAACAGATCCCGGGCTTCATCAAACCTTTCAAGAAGGGCTTTCTTTTTTATGAACTCCTCTTCCGGCATAGGCTCCCAGACCGCTACCGGCTCTTGTTTGCCTACTACCGCTACGAGGGCAAGTTTCCGCCCAAAGAAAGGTCCTGCTTGTAAGGCTTGGGTAAAAGTCGTTTCGGTACACATAAGGTAGGTGCCGAATTGTTTGTTCAGCCCTTCCAGACGAGCCGCGAGATTCACTGAATCCCCGATCATAGTGTAATCGAACCGCTTGTTGGATCCCATATTTCCCACTACCGCATATCCTGTGTTGAGTCCTATACGGGTTAATAAACAACAGCCGAATTTGTTCTGAAAAAATTCCTGTTGGTCTGCCATTAAGCGCTGACACGCTAAAGACGCTTTCAGCGCCCGGGCAGCGTGATCTTCGTGACTTAACGGCGCGTTCCAAAACGCGATAATCGCGTCTCCCTCGTATTTGTCGATGGTTCCGCCGGATTCAAGAATCGTATCGGTCATAATAGAAAGATAATCATTCAAGAGTTCCGTAAGCTGGGTAGGATCGAGTTTTTCTGAAATCGTGGTAAACCCTTGAACGTCGGAAAAGAAAATGCTGATCTGCCGCCGGGCTCCGCCAAGACTGAGCAGTTCCGGGTTGGCGATAAGCTGATCGATAACCGACGGACTGAGATATTGGCTGAAAGCGGATTTAATAAACAGTTTCTGTTTTCCTTCAGTAGCGTAGTTATACAAAGTCGCGGTGAGAAACGCCGCCGCTATACCTATCGCGGGCATTACTACAGGGATCCAGTAATTCGCCCAATAATAAGCGCCCATACCAATGCCCCCAAGGGCAAGAAGCAGTCCTAGTCCCCCGGCTACCGCCGCTGGAATATGTCCTGAGTAAAGCGTCAGCAGGGTAATCAGCCCAATCATGGTAAAACTGAGCAGCAGTCCAACCCACAGCGGACTTTCACGGTTAAAATCCCGCTGCAAGAGATTATCCAGCATCGTAATATGGATTCCCACCCCGGGATATACTGACTCAATAGGAGTGCTGCAAATATCGAAAAGCCCTGGAGCATAATACCCAAAAAACACATATTTTCCTTTAAAGTCTTCCGGCGGAAAGTCTGGTTCTTCTCCTTTTTGATAGGCTTCAGCGCTCTGAAGGATCCACTGGGCTT
Organism: Treponema sp.; assembly: GCA_031280155.1. Lineage (GTDB taxonomy): Bacteria > Spirochaetota > Spirochaetia > Treponematales > Breznakiellaceae > JAITHW01. The sequence continues at coordinate 5,634 of JAITHD010000168.1, forward strand.
TGTAAGGAATATACCGGTTAAGGTCTCCTCGAAAACGGAGCAGGGTTCTGCCGTTTTTATCTACCGGAATCTCATAATCTTCCCATTCAATAATCTGTTTCTTTTTATGGTACCCAATCTGGGTTGATTTCCCATCAACAAGCAAGAGCCCCGCCCCAAGGCTGGGTACGGCTTTACCGTCAAACAGGATAAAAAGATCAGCTCTGCGGAAAATACCGTCTGAATCCGCATAACCGGTAATATTGCCGATGCTTCCCGCGGCATCCCGGAGAGGACCGATAGGAAATTGGGCTTTAATAGTTTTACCTTCAGGATTCTTTTGAGAGGCATCGTATTTATGAAGTATGGTTTCAAAGCCCAGAGGCTGGAAAAGAGGCTTGTCCAGATCAGAAACCCAAGCAGTGTCAGCGCCGTGATCAGCGCTGAAAAAAACGTTCTGCACGGTTCTGCCGAAAAACGCTGAACTTTCCGTAAAAGCCTGATCGTCCGCCGCGCCGTAAAGGGAAGGCTCCGAGAAAATCACATCAAAAGCCACTCCCGCAGCGCCGCAGATACGCATATAGTCAAGAAGTTCACCGTAAGCTTTCCGAGGCCAAGGCCAGCCCCAGTTCCGTTCCTGATTCGCCCAATCAATGCTGTCTTGATCTAAGAGAATTACCACAATATCGTCAGAAGGTTTGAGGGACTCCGCAGTAAGCCTAACCCGCAGATCATAGGTTTTATATTCAAGATAGTCAAAGACTCCAGCCCATTGTCCCAACCCTGCCATAAGAAACACCATAAAACTGACAACTAATAGGGCGTATGGTTTTTTCGCTTTTACATTTTTTTGCGGCATAAGCAGAATTTATTTCACGCCTTGAAACCGGTCTACCCGAAAAGAACGGGTGTCTGGGGTTCGATACGTTTGAACAGTCTGTTCTATATTGGATATACGCGAACTTGGACTGGGGTGTGTTTTGTTAAATCCTCCAGCTTGCTGGGGCTGGCGTATCTCCAGAGACCGCAGGGCATCGATCAGGCTTGAAGGATTATAACCTGCTCCGGCTAAAAGAGAAAGCGCATACTCATCAGCCTCAAATTCCTGTACCTGAGAATACCCGTTGATGACCATAACATTGATCATTTCCCGGACGGAACTGTTAAATAAGGCTTTTATCTGTTGCGCTTCAGGGCTTCGGCTTGCAATAAGGCTGGAACGCTCTGCGGCTGACGAAAGGTCTTGGGCGAGCCGCATATTTTCCACGATCTGTACTCCGTGGCGCAACTGGATATGGGCTATCTCATGGGCGATTACCCCAGCCAAGGCGTCTTCCGAGTCCGCTACCCCTATCATCCCTCGGGTTACAAAGATATGCCCTCCAGAGGTGGCGAACGCGTTGATCTCAGGGGTATCCAGAATCATTACATGATATCCGTTAAAGATAACCGGCTTTTTAGAGTGAAATACCAGAGCCCCGCAGATTGTATTGAGGTAATCTGTCAATTCCGGGTCTTCTAAATAGGGCTTATACTGTTTCAGAATGTTCGCCGCAACTCCCCGCCCCAGATAATATTCATCTTCCGGGCTTGTTTCTTCTTGTTTAGCTAAAGCATCGTCCATTATGGTAAGGGCTTCCTGTATATCCTGCTGAAGAAGCTCGGAATTAATAGCCGGTCTGCTTGAGGGAGACATTTCAACATCCCCGTTAGCCCTGGCTTTCACCAGGGGGGTTCCCGCGGCGAGAGCTAGGATCATTATTAGTGGAAGAAACCGCATTGATTACTCCTCTGTTATTAAATGACCTTCAGTCAAGAAATCGTATAATGTTTGACTGGAAACATTATGAGCTTCCAGTCGGTCAACCAGGGTATAATCCACATTGTCGTCCTGCTGATATCCTTGTTCCACGGCTTCTGAAAATCCTTTTCCCGCCAAGGCGAGTTCATTCGCTGAAGCCGACGCGCCGCCTCCAGGGATAATACGCTTAGAAGTTAATCCCGCTGAGGCCATCCACCCGCTTACAGCGGGCTGATTGGAACGGACTTCAACCCATTTTCCCTGCTCCTGGAGAACCGCAACCGGATTTCCATATTCCAAGGACCCCTGATTAGCCGCAAAAAGCGCGGTAGAAGCCTTGAGCTGTACTGATTTGACCGCCACATACATAGCAGCCCCCTGGAGAGATTGGGCAACCGCCCCTCCAACAACCAGTGCGCTCCATAAGCCCAGTATGATATATCGTTTCATACATGTATCACTCCTAATATAACTATATCATATCTTACAATTTTCATCTAGGTTTTTATATTTCTTTAATTTTTGTTCCGGGCAAAAGTATGTAACTATGATTAATATAAGAGATGCCCTGTCGAACAACGCGGATTTCTCGACATCTGTACCAGTGTAATCCCCAGACGTTTTATATCCTTCAAATGTTACAGGCTTTTGCCCTGAATTTTGCTGTCTCTCTCTTGCGCTTATACTAAATATGAAATATATTTTAAATCATCGTTATAAATAAGGAAAAAGTATATCAGGAGAATTGCATGAAGTTAAAAGTGAAATTAACTTTAATTATTACCGTTTTTACCGTTCTTTTTGTATCGGTTATGTCCATTGTGCTGCTACTGAGGATGATGACCGTTCAAGCCG
>JAITHD010000197.1 GCA_031280155.1 Treponema sp.
TAGGCATGGGGATATAAGGCGCACCGAAAAGGTTTTATACCAACATCCTTGACCTCCTGTCTATCTTGTTGTATATTAAAAAGTCAAATAGACCTACCCACGCGGCGTGGGAACGTAACATCTATGGATATGGAGGCTCCGGCTCTTGGCAGCAAGGGTGAAACCGCCGTAGAAATACCCGCTTAAAAAGCGGGGAGCAAGCCGGACAACCGGCCCAAGCCCTAGAAAAACCTTTAGGCGGGGGCAGCTAACAATACAAGGTTTTGCAGATCGCCGCCCCCAAAATATGCTGGGTATGCGGCGAGGGCTGTTTTAAAGCCTGTAGCATAAACGGCTTCATTCGGGTATACTGAAATTATGGCTTATGAAGTAACCGCCACGAGGCGGCGCCCAAAAACCTTTGATGAAATGTCAGGACAGGATTTTGTGGTGGCTACTCTGAAAAACTCTATAGAGAAAGGGCATATTGCTCATGCGTACCTGTTTTCCGGTCCCCGAGGCTGCGGCAAGACCAGCGCCGCCAGAATCCTTGCTCGTTCCCTGAACTGTGAAAAGGGTCCCACCCCAAGCCCCTGCGGAGTATGTCCAGCGTGTCAGGAAATCCCCCGAGGAGCCAGTCTTGATATTATTGAGATAGACGGCGCTTCCAATACCGGCGTCAATGACGTGCGGCAAATCAAAGATGAAGTATTGTTCCCGCCCAATACTGGACGTTATAAGGTTTATATCATTGATGAAGTTCACATGCTTTCTAATAGCGCATTTAACGCGCTGCTGAAAACCATTGAAGAACCTCCTCCGTATATTGTTTTTATCTTTGCAACCACTGAACTCCACAAGGTGCCGGCAACCATCAAAAGCCGGTGTCAGCAGTTTGCGTTCAGGCTTTTTCCGATTGAAACCATTGCGGGTATTTTGAAAACCACCTGCGAAGAAATGTGTATTGAAGCTGAAGATGAAGCTCTGTTCTGGATTGCTAAAGAGTCTACCGGCAGTCTTCGGGATGCGTATACCTTATTCGATCAAGTTGCTTCTTTTTCAGACGGTCATATCCGATCAGCCCTTATCCGGGAAAAACTGGGCTTAATGGGACTGGATAACCTTAACGCTCTGGCTGAAGCCTGCGCTGAAAACGATACTGCCAAGGCGTTTCTTTTAATCGACGATATTCTGAATGCCGGGGTAGGGGTGGAGCAATTCATCATAGACCTTGCCGGATATTATCATAGTATTCTTTTCTTAAAAGTCGGGGTCACCAAGGAATCGCTGCTGGATTACAGTCCGGATCGTTTTTCCCAAAAAGTTCTGAACAGTCTTAATCCTCACCAGCTTGAACACGCTATGGAACTGCTTTTGTCCTTATATCGAGATATCCGGTATTCTATTGCTCCTCGGTTCGAGCTTGAGACCGGGGTTTCAAAACTTTGCTGGCTTAATCAATGGATTTCTCCTTTGGAACTGAGAACGGCTATTGCAAAGGCTCAAGAAGTTCTCGGTTCTGCCTTAGCCTCGTCTCTCACAAAAAGCGGAGAAGGCGGGATAGTCAGCCCTTTCGTTGAGCCAGAGCCGTCGAAAGCTCTGGTAAAATCTCAAGTTCTTCAAGAACATCAACTGTCAAATCAAGGAAAATCTGGTATATCCGGTTCTCTATCCGAGAGTTTTAACCGCTACTTGGCTACCAGAGAATCAGGACAATCAGGTCTCAGAACTTCCGCAGGTTCCCTGCATAAAATGTCGATAATAGCAGAAGAAAAAACAGAAGATAAACAGAATGAGCCGAATCATCAGATTATTGCTGGGATAGCCCCCCAAGCTGAACGGGTTCTCCGATTGTTTTCGGGAATTATTGTTAAAAATAAGTAATGGAGTAGAGTGATGAATATTAATCCCTTTGATATCTTCAAAAATGCCCAAAAGATTCAGGAACAGATGGGTACTTTTCAGGAAAAGCTGGGAACTATTATGGTAATCGGTTCAGCCGGCGGCGGCATGGTTGAAATAGAGTTGAATGGACGCATGGAAATGCAGTCCTTGCGGATTAGCCCGGAAGCGGTAAATCCCCAAGAAGTGGAGATGCTACAGGATCTTATCACTGCGGCGTATAATAACGCAATGGAAAAAATTCGAGAAGCGATTAACCGTGAAATGGGCGCTCTCGCGGGAGGCATGAATATACCCGGTATGCCAAGCTTTCCGGGGCTTTCATGAATGCTATTGACCGGTTGGCAACGCTTTTTTCCAAGCTGCCGGGCATAGGCAAAAAGAGCGCCAGCCGTCTAACCTATCATATCCTTGACGGGGATCCCGGTTATGCGCGGCTTCTGGCGGAACAGCTTGCTCATCTTCACGAGGCTATCAAACGCTGTTCGAGGTGCGGCAGTTTTACTGAAAGCGATCCCTGCCCAATTTGCGCGGATCCAGGAAGGGATAACGAGGTGATCTGCGTTGTTGAGCGCGCCCAAGACGTGCGGGTTATTGAAGAATCAAAAGAATTCCATGGACGTTTTCATGTGTTAGGCGGACTTATCGCTCCCCTGGAAGGGATAAATCCACGAGACCTGGCCATTGGGTCTTTACTGAATCGGGTTACCCAGGAATATATCCGGGAAGTCATCCTTGCGCTTAATCCCACAGTAGAAGGGGATACGACGGCGCTCTATATTCAAACTATCCTCAAAGATTGTAGCGTTGAAGTTACCCGCCTTGCTTCAGGACTTCCGGTAGGAGGCGATTTAGAATACGCCGACCGCCTGACCCTGTCTCGAAGTTTTAGAGGAAGAGTTAAGCTCTAAGAAAAATTAAAACCATAGATAAATATGGTGAAGCCGAGTACAGATGAACCAGGTGCCGACAGTAAGGCTCGCTAAGGCCGGAAAGGGCGTTATCCATGTATCAGCGGTAAACAAGAGGGTTCTTCCTAAGGTTACAAGGAAAGCCCCGAGACCAATGAAAATATATTCTTTAATTCCGCGAGAGTAGGCTGAAATAAAGAAACTGACCAGAGTTATCAAGATGATGCCTGCTTCTACAATGCTGAACATAGTGGTATAACCGCTTATCATACAAAGCGTGGAGTCCCACAACAGTCCGTCAATAGGTACTTCCAAGGCAATCACCAGGGTAATCAGAGCGATGATACAAACGATATAGCTTTGTTTCTGCACTTCAAATCCTGCGGCATATACGCTGGCGGCAAACAACGAAAAAATGCCGAAATAACGCCCAAAAATCAGGACCCTTGAGGACATGATAAGATAGAGACTAGGAAACTCATATTTTAACTGTAAAGGAACCATAATGCGGGCGCTTTCTAACGCAAAGGAAAGCACAAAGAAAGCAATGTACAGAATCTCTGGAGACTGAGTTTTTTCAAAGTACCGATAGATAAAAATAATAACAATAAAAGCATATAAAACTGCGCTTATTATAGAAGCAAACGGTACATAGGGATTGGGCTGAAAAAAGCAGGCTACCAAAGTCTGTATGATTCCAACGGAACGCCGGGTAGTTTCATTAAACACTACAGGATACACAGGAATTATTAGAAATGAAGCGACTACCATACAGAGCAGCGCTGCTGCGGGGATGAGAAGTCCAACTCTAAATAGGGTATTCCTTTCTGACAAGGTCATAGTACAATTATACGCGGTAAAAAGGATAAGCTCAAGTATTTTTCACGCTATCCCTTATATTAAGACTTGTATATTTATTCCGATATTAAAAGAGGAGACTTTTATGTTTGACAAAAACCATTCCCACGTTCTCTCTATGATCTGTGTGAGTTTTTTTCTGTATGCTTCCTCTGTTTGGGCAGGAGATATTGCGTCTTATGTGGATCTTGGTTTTTCTCAAGATGGTAAAATATATATGTTTGCCCAATATGGGGTTCAAGCCGGAACATTAAAGCCTTGGGCGGATTTATTTATTGTGGATGTACCCAAAAATGAATTTGTAACCGGCGGCAAGGTCTCTTTTGTTCATGATATGCCGGTCATTGCGGGGCAAGACGGTTCAGGCGCTCTTTATCGGCTCATTGCCCGGAACGCCGCGCTTGCGGAACGGTACGGCGTCAGTTACCTGCTTCAAGGTCACCCGCTTTACATTGCGATAGATGGGGATGTTTCAGCCGCTATTTTGGGAGAAACTATTGAATTTAGGGATTTTGGGTCAAAAAATTACTATCGGGCCCAGTTAGTTCCCCGGGTTGAAGGGAGCGGATCGAACCTTACCTCTTCTTTCTATATTGCATTGGAACAAACCGGCCTTGACGGCTCAAAGAAAACCTATCCTCAAGTAGGGAATCCTCAAATAAAACGTCCCCTTATTAGTTCTTACCGGATTAGAAAAGTTATGGTAGCCCCTCGGGACGGTTCTATTATATTTGTGATCGAGATGAGAAGGCAAGGTCCTGACGGGGTAGATATCCGTTATATGGTGGAAGCGCTTCATTTATAGTTTATATTATCCGGTTCGCCGTAAAACTCCTGCCTTTGGGCATGGGGATATAAAGCGCACCGAAAACGTTTGGTAACAACATTCTTGACCGCTCTCCCTATTTTGTGGTATGGTAAAAAAGTTGAATAGACCTACCCGCACGGCGTGGGGAAGTAACGTCTATGGATATGAGGGCGCTGGCTCTTGGCAACAAGCGTGAAACCTCCGTAGAAAAACTCGTTTAGAAAAAAGAAAAGAGCGGGAAGGAAGTAGAAATCTTGGGGAGTAAGCCGGGCAACCGGAACAAGCTCCAAGCCCCTGCCTTTAGGCACGGGGTAGCTGACAGAGAAGAATTTAATATCACTAAGGAGATACTATGGCAGCACTATCAATTCCGGCTGTATCAGGGGAAGGGCATGACTTGTTGGCTCTTGGAGCCTTGGTAACTCGGCTAGATCCGGGGGTTATTCCTTTTGGGGAGGCAAGTTCTTATTCCCTCCATGTTTCTGGAGGCGAATATAACGTAGCCACTAATTTGTCTACCTGTTTTGGTTTGCGTACCGCTATTGCCAGCGCGATAGTTGACTATCCTATTGGAAAGCGGATTGAAACCGCTGTGCGTAAAGCAGGGGTAACGCCCTATTATCAGCGGTTCGCCTTTGACGGCGTGCGGGGACCTAACATGGCTATCGTGTGGAGCGATCGAGGACAGGGAGTACGAGCGCCGGTAGTATTTTACAATCGGTCTAATGAAGCTGCGGGAAGACTGAAACCGGGCAGTTTTGATTGGAAGACTATCTTCGCCAAGGGGGTCAGGTGGTTTCATTCAGGCGGGATTTTCTCAGCCCTATCCCCGACGACTCCGGACTTGGTTATTGAAGCTATGGAAGCCGCAAAAAAAGCCGGCGCGGTAGTCTCGTTTGATCTGAACTATCGGGCAAAACTTTGGGCTGTAGCCGCGGCTGAACAAGGACTCAGTTCAGCTCAGGCTGAGGAAGGCGCGGCTAAGACGCTTCGAAAAATTGTAAACCATGTAGACGTACTGGTAGGCAATGAGGAAGACCTTCAGAAAGGGCTGGGCTTGAAAGGTCCAGAAGTAGAATCTAAAGGCAAACTGGACTCTTCAACATTTTTCGGCATGATAGAACAAGTAACAAAAGAATTCCCCTCTATCAAGGCAGTGGCCACTACATTGCGGGAAGTTCATTCTACTAACCGTCATTCTTGGAGCGCGGTGCTGTGGCTTGACGGCAAAAGTTATGCAGCTCCTACCTGTGAACTAGACGTGTATGATCGCGTCGGCGGCGGCGACGGTTTTGCGGCAGGGCTTTTTTATGGACTTCTCTCAGGGAAAACTCCCGATGAAGCCCTGAAACTCGGCTGGGCTCACGGGGCGCTCCTTACCACCACTCCGGGAGATACCTCTATGGTAAGTTTAGATCAGGTAGAAGCCTTTGCGAAAGGCGGTTCCGCCCGAATCCAGCGGTAATTCCTTGCTCAATAAAAAACCCGGTGTACCCGGGTTTTTTATTGTAGGAACTTTTTAGAATTTCAGAGACCCTGCTCCTACTCTTCAATAACCGCAACGATATCCGACATCTTGAGAATTAGGTGTTCCACGCCTTCAAGTTTAATAGCGGTACCGGCGTATTTATCATACATAACCTTCTGTCCCGCCTTAACCTTGATTACCTCGGTATCGTCGCCAACTTCCACTACCAGACCGGTCTGAGTCTTTTCCTGAGCCGTATCAGGAATGATGATTCCTCCGGCAGTTTTAGACTCATTCTTTTCAAGTTTTACGATAACCCGATCCGCTAAGGGTTTTACTTTCATAGTATCCTCCGTTTGTATTAATATAATAATTGTTAAGTACTTGGATATATAAAATATACAAAAAACCGTTTTAATGGTCAAGTATTAGCGTTAAAGCAACGCCCCCTGATTTCCGCAGCAAGATAAAACGAACCGGTTCCCAGCAGAGGCAGTCCCTTTTCCCTGCCTAGCCTAAGCGCCTGATCAATGGCTGTCGGCGTTTCGGGAATACATTGGATTGCAGCATTTCCGCTTAATTGGAGGGCTTCCTGTAGAAAGGTTTCATAGACGGTTTGGGGAAAACTAATCTTAAAGGTTCCGGGAGTAGTTATAATAATGTGAGAAAACTGTGGAATCAAAATTTTAGCCATAGAAACCGCGTCTTTGCCTAACGCGCAGCCGAAGATAAGAACCCCGCCTTTTCCATAGAGGCTCGTAAAAGTCTCGGTACAGGTTTCTATGCTGTGGGGGGTATGAGCGCCGTCTACAATCAAAACCGGCTTTTCCAAAACTCGTTCAAACCGCGCTGGAAGCGTAAAATGGGATAATCCTTTCTGTATTGCCTTCTCTGTCAGCAAGGGAAACCCCATCTTAGCCGCAATAATCGCAAGCCCTCCATTCTGAGCCTGTATTGTTCCGGCTATAGGAAGGGTCACGTCCAGAGGGTTTGGGAATAATCCTTTTATTTTTGAGTTTAGAGAAAAGGAAGTTCCTGTTTTTGTGACCTGAACATACCGTATATCCGCAATCTCAGGAAGATAGAACAAAGGCGCGTTTTTGGAAGCCCCAACACTTCTGAAAACCTCCAGAGCCTCGTCCTGCTGGGGCGCCAAGATCAGGGGAATCCCGGATTTTATGATGCCTGCTTTTTCTTTGGCTATGGCGGCGACGGTACTTCCTAGAAACTCGGTATGTTCCAATTCTATGAGGGTAATCACCGATACCAGAGGGGTAACAATATTGGTAGCATCTAGTCTTCCGCCTAAGCCGGTTTCTACAACCATTACATCGCAGTCTGCTCGACGGGCGCAAAGAAAAAAGTAAAGCGTCAATAACTCAAAAAAATTCGCCTTTGTATCCTCCGGACCAGGGGGATCAAAATAGGTGATTCCGCTTGTTGGAGTATTCCGCAAGGCTTCCTCAAGGGCGATCAATTCTTTGCCGGCTTCAATATAAATGGACTCGTCAAAAAAATCATTTCCCAAGGTTATCCGTTCCCGGTATTCGGTTATATGAGGCGACGTATACCGGGCGGGTCTAAACCCTTGAGCCTGTAGGATCGCGGCGATCATGCCGGTAACCGAGCCTTTTCCTTTGGAACCGGCGATATGGATAACCGGCGCAGACCTTTCAGGATGCCCCGCAAGCCGAGCAAGAACCGCCATGCGATCCAGCCGTAAACTAGTGGAAAACTGACCGGTTTCTACGTTGATAAACCCGGAAAGCCATGTAAAAACGTCTGCTGACGAGGAAATCTCCATATTATTTTTTATTTTCGATAGTAGTCCATGAAAAGTCAAGAGTGACCGGTCATATCTTTTCCCTCCGCCGATTTTTTTCTAAATGCTTCAGATATTTTATCATATACATCATCAATATATTCTACATCTTTAATTGGAACAGGTTCATCCGATGTAGTACAAGTCATTATTCCAGGCTCCCGCCATAAATATAAGACGTATCAAAATAATTGACCCTGTCCCGGACACCTTTACCTGCTCAGATTTATCAACATCAATCTGGTTTAAATTCCTGGGAAACCGCATACAGCCAAATCCAAGAATTGATAACTTATTCCCTATTTTTTGCCTATACGATATTTCATATCAGCCTTCTGCATTATTCATAAGTTTATACTAAAAATCTATTTTCTACAAGAGGCTGATTTCTGTATGCTATTTTATATATGAAACGCCGCCAAGGGTGGCGGCATACCAAATTTTCAGGTTTTTTATTGCATCTTTCTGATTTCGCGGCTTTTTCAAGGTTCCACTACGCTGGGACATTCCCAATTGCACATAACGTAACAATATTGCTTATGCCTTTGGTATATCAGGATAGGCTTGAGCTTTCCATTGATCAAAGGCTCGCTGAACTTGTTCAGCTACTTCTTCAGGGGCGCTTAATCCTAAGCCGATAAGGTGTAAGCCATCTGTAAGAACCTTATACACCCTGGAATCAAATACCGCATCAATAACTGGAGTGGTAATGAGGTGTTTAGACGACAGTTTGCCTCCGGCTTTTTGTAAAGGCTCCAGTTGAAGGGTCCCGATTTTTATATCAATTCTCGACGGTGTAGCAATACCGCTGGTTTCAAGGTGGTAAGACTGGACTTCCTTACCGGACAGCCATGTAATAAGCCTCCATGCCGCGGCTTCCTTAGGGGATCCCGCAGGAATAGCAGCGTTCATAGCCCATCCATTACTGATCATAACGGAAGTTGACTGATTAAAGTATACCCCTTCAATATCTGGGAATACAGTAAGCTGAATGTTCCGCTGTTCATCAGGCGGGATCAGGGCATGATCGATATACGGATCAGTGATAAACGCATTGATACGCCAATCGCCGTCAATAAAATAAGCTCCTTTGTTTGCGGCGAATTGGGTGGCAACCTCTCCATAACTGGTGGTAAAGGTTGTAGGAGCAAGCACTCCGTCGTCAACAAGGGTTTTAACAAAACCCAAAGCCCTGACAAAATTGGAATCCGTAAATTTTGCGGTTCCTGTAAGTATGTTCTGTTCCCAATCTTCACCGGAGAATCGTCCTGCAAGCATAGAAAAGAGACAGGATGCCATAACCCAGGGGTCTTGATTCGCCATAAGAATAGTATCGTAGCCTTTTGCTTTCAGAATAGGCGCTTGGGCTTTAAGCTCGGCATAGGTCTTTGCCGGCGTCAGTCCCGCGTCTTTCAGTACCGCCTTATTGACAAAAAACACATGGCTTGAGGTGATTCCCCAAGGTATTACCCCTAAATACCCGCCAGATTGAGCCGCCGGATCAAGCGCCGCCGGGTGATACAAGGACGCAAGATTATCCCTGATTACCAGAGGACTGAGATTTTTCAAAAGACCAAGCCCATAGAGGTACTTAGTTTTTTCTGAAGTCCAGACATATATAATATCCGGCAAGGACTCCGCCGCAGTATAAAGCTGCAATTTGTTATGATACGCTTCATTACAAAGGTCTTCCCGGACAATCTGGATATCTGGATTTGCTTGTTCAAAGGCTCCCCAAATTCGGATAATCTCCTCTTCGCTGTGAGCTGCGGCACTGTCAAGATAATTGTACACCCGTAACAAAATTCTATCGTCTGCACCTCGCAGGTCGTCGGTAAATATATTGGTATATACTAGGGATAGTGCCATAAACAGCATACAAATCGACTTATTCATTATAGCTCCTATAAAACATGGATAATAACATGTTTTTTTAAGACAGGTCTACATGTTATTAGCGTGTATTTACAGACTTTTTAATCATATCAACAAGGGTTTGTATGGTTGATTCAAGGGTAGGATCCGAGAGGCATTGATTTTCAATTTTTTTGCACGCATGAATCACGGTACCGTAATCTTTGCCTCCGACTTGCTGCCCAATTTCAGTTTGGGTAAATTCAGTGATTTCTCTGGCAATATACATGGCAATATGCCGAGGCTGGGCGATTTTTTGGGTTCGTTTTTTACTTTTCAGATCAGTTGGGGATATTGAAAAATAATTCGCCACTACCTGTAAGATTGCGTCTATTGATATGTCTGAAGAAGTTTGATCCCCAACAGGAGAGGCAAACGCATATTTAAGCTGCTGCTGGGCAGTCTCAAGGGTTATAGGTTTTCCCAACAGTTCCGCATAGGCAATAAGTTTAGTAAGTGCCGCCTCAAGGTCTCGGACATTGGTAGTTATATTTTTAGCTATCATCCCCAGGACTTCGTCAGAGATAGGGGTTTTACGGTCTTGGAGCTTAGATTTAAGAATCGCAAACCGGGTTTCATAATTCGGAGGCTGGATGTCTACATTGAGTCCGCGTTCAAATCGGGAACGAAGCCGTTCGCTAATCTTTTTCAGTTCCGAGGCCCGGCGGTCACAGGTGAAGACAATATGTTTATTTGCATCGTACAAGGCGTTGAAGGTGTGAAAAAGTTCTTCCTGACATCCCCATTTATCCTCCAAAAACTGAATGTCGTCAATAAGGAGCATATCTGCAAACCGATACTTGTTCCGAAACGCGGACATCCGTTTTTCATTGAGAGACTGAATGAACTCATTGATGAAATTTTCTGAAGTGATATAGATTATCTTAAGATCCGAGTTATGATGAATATAGTTGCCTATAGCCTGCATGAGGTGGGTTTTCCCTAATCCGACTCCACCGTATATGAGAAAAGGATTATTAACGGTTCCGGGATTACGGCTGATAAAAATAGCGGCGTTAGCGGCAAAATCATTATTATTCCCGATGACGTATTTATCAAACGTATAATCTTCCCGAAGCAGCGGATGCCGTCCCTTTTTGGAAGACCTCTCCAGCGGAGGGTCTGAGGGAAACAGGTTAGGCTGAACCTTTTGAGGCTCTGATTTGTTCTCTGAACCAGCCGTTTGCAGAGGAGCGGAAACCTGGGGCAACGGCGCAGCCTGCTGACTTCGGGGGACTACTTTGAAAAGCAGTCCAATATCTCGTCCTGCAATGAGTTTTAAGGCGGCTTCGATCCGGTTTTGATATCGGCTTTTTACCTGATCTCGGTAAAAAGCCGATGGAACCCCTAACGTAATCTCGTATTCTACAGCCCCCAGATAATCTATCAGTCTGAACCAGCGGCTAAATTCCTCTTCGCCTAATTCTTCTCGGATTTGGTTTTGCGTTTCATGCCAAAATAGTTCGTAATCCCATTCAGCCATACAATTTTAGGTCTCATGTCCTCCCTACTCTATGTCTATGGTAGAGAAAATAAAGCCGAGGGTCAAGTGGGGCGCAAGGGCGCTTCAGCGGTATAGCCGTTTACAGCGCTTTACGGCGCAAAAATCCGTTCCGGCTGTTTACGACGTTTGGGCGGACATAAAAGGGCTTTGCGAAGCAAAGACCAGGGGTGGCAAAATGTGCCGGAGTGAGGCGTTGGAAAGAGCGCAGCGACTGACCTAGCCGAAGGGATGCCAAGCCCGCTACCGCAGGCGCAGCGTAAACAGACCTGTTATGTGCCGTTTGGGCTGCTTTTATTCTTTTTTTCTATACCAATATTTATATATTTCATTGAATCCTAATTCTTTATATAATCTTTTTGCTATACTATTATTTTCTACCACTTGTAAATATGCCTTTTCAGTCCCAATTTCCTTTGCTTTTCCTAATAATGTTTGAACTATTTCTTTCCCATATCCTTTACCCCTAAATTCTTCCTTTACAATAATATCAAATATTCCTATAAAACCTTTTTCAATCACCCCGTATCCGCAACCAATAAACGATCCTTTCTCTTTTTTATAAACTGCTATTATATCCCCTTTTATATTTTTAAGCATCAATTCTATTGTATCTATTATTTTTATATCTCTTATTCCATTGCAGGAATAAAAACAATTTTTCCATTCTTCATTGAATTCTGTATTTTTGTTTATTTCGTCTGTTGTATATTTTAATGATATATTATTACATATTTGTACAGATGTCAAATCTATTTTTTTATAATTTAACTGTTCTAATTTCCTGTCTATTATTTTATATTTTTCGCAATCAATAATTTTAAATATCACCGGCAAATCATTTTTTCTATAAATATTTTCACAATATTTTATTTTTTCATCTAAATTATTACTGAATGAATATAATGGATTTACAGAGTTTGCTCTTTTTGTATACCCGTTAGCCATTCTGAGAACCCAGCCGTCTAACAAAACTGTTTGGATAGAAGGCCATGCATTCATTGATAATTCTTCAATTGTAAAATCCATAAAATATCCTTAATGTTCTTTTTACTGTATTTTTATTATTTTTTCAACCATTTCGTGCCGTATTTCGCATAACTTTCTAGTTTACGAAGAGATGCAACTATAAGGCTGAAAAGGGGTCTCATATAAAAAATAGTTTGTAAGGATAAAAAATGGGAGATATCCGTTGGGCTTTTTTGGATGACTATCGAGGGAAGGCGTTTACCGGCTTATGGCCCACCCTGCCGGAAATGTTTCGGATTATCGTTTCTCGATACAGAGAACGGGCTTGTTTTACGGTTTATGAGCCGGATCGCATCAGTCTTGCCTATCAGGAAGCCCTGGGCTACATAGAAGCGGTTGCTCGGTGGCTTCACAGCATAGGGATTCGCAAAGGGGATACGGTAGCGGTAACCGGCAAGAATTCTCCTGAATGGGCGGTAGCGTATCTGGGCATCCTTTTCGCAGGCGCAGTGGTAGTTCCTATTGACTATCAGCTCAAAAATGAAGAAGTTGATCTGCTGTTGCAGAAATCAAAAGCCCAGATTCTCTTTGTGGATGAGGAAAAATATAAACATTATGCAGAGAAACGAGGAAATCTCAAGTACGTTAGGTCTCTTAAAAAAAGCATCGGCGTATATATCTATGATCTCAATGGACCAGAAGCGCAAATTGAAGAAGCCCAAGAAACGGATCTTGCGGCAATTCTCTTCACTTCCGGCACTACCGGCAACCCCAAGGGAGTTATGCTGACTCATCAAAATCTGGTTTCTGATTGTTATCTCGCTCAAGCCAATCTCAAACTCTATCCTACAGATGTGTTTTATGCGCTTCTTCCGATTCATCACGCCTATACTATGCTGGCGGTGTTGATTGAAGCCATATCAGTAGGCGCTGAAGTGGTTTTCGGTAAGCGGATGGTTACTAAAGCGATCTTGAAAGACCTCAAAGAAGCGCAGATTACTATGCTTTTGGGCGTTCCTATGCTGTTCAACAAAATGCTGGCAGGAATTATTCGGGGAATCAAAGAAAAAGGTCTTGCTGTGTACGGGATTATTGCATTGCTGATGGAAATTTCAGGACTTGTCAAAAAAATGTTCAAGGTAAATCCGGGTAAAAAGATGTTCGACTCTATTTTGAAGAAAGCATCGCTTTCAACCTTGCGGATATGCATCTGCGGCGGGGGGCCGTTAGCGCCTAGAGTGTTCAGAAAGTACAACCAGTTAGGTCTTGATTTTATACAAGGCTATGGTCTGACCGAGACTTCACCTATCACCAATCTTAATCCGGTGGAGCGTTATAAAGAGACCAGCGTCGGCAAGGTACTGCCCCAAGTGGACATGAAAGTCCTTGACCCTGACGAGCGGGGGATTGGGGAAATCTTGGTCAAAGGTCCTATGGTTATGCGGGGATATTATGAGATGCCTGAAGAGACCGCAGCGGTTTTTACGCCTGACGGATACTTGAAGACCGGGGACTTAGGCTACCTGGACAGTGAGATGTACCTCTATCTGACCGGCAGAGCTAAGAATATAATCGTTACCGAAGGGGGCAAGAACGTATATCCTGAAGAGATAGAAAATGAATTCCAGCTTTTTGAAGAAATCGATCAGATTCTAGTACGAGGGTTTGTATCAAACAAAAAAATGAAGACCGAAAGCATTGAAATTTTGGTTTTTCCTAATCTGGATTGCTTTAAGGCTCATGGCGCAGACCTGTTAGGGGCTAAAGAGCTGATTAAAACTCGAATAGACGAGATTATTGCCGAGGTGAATCAACGGCTTCTTCCTTATCAGAAGATCGAAAAGATCACCATCTTGCAGGAACGAATGGAAGAAACCACTACCAAAAAGATCAAACGAAACGCGGTATAAGAACATGATAGCGGACTGCTGAGTGGAGCGGCTGAAGCGGAAGCGTTAAGTAGTCAGCTATCCCTGCCTAAAGGTTTTTTTCTAGGGCTTGGGGGTTTTCTAGTTTTTACCTTTCTGTTCCTGATATTCCAAGGCTAATTGAATCTGTTTGAGAACATAATCCTGCAATAACTCGTCTAATTTTTTGAAATTGTGAATAACTTCTTCCAGCTTACCGTCATTGGTTTCATTAAACATCGTTCCTGTACCGTTTTTAAGCCACGTTTCGTTTATATTATAGGTAAAACAGATAATTCTGATAATCCGCTCATTTATTTTACGCCGGTTTAACTCAATCGCTCCTACATAAGCCTTACTTATATTGATCTTTTCAGCAAAATCTTTCTGGGTAAGCCCCAAAAATTTACGAATTTTGATAATTCTCTCATGTATCCCATCGGCAATTTCCAAGATAAACCCCCCTATGATTCCAATAGTATCAAATAACGCCTATCTAGGCAAGATGCTTTTTCAGGATATTGACAATAAAATACATTGTATCTAATATTAACTACAATGAGTTTTTTTGAAGATGATGTATAGAGTCGGTATCTTGTATTTTATGAAAAGAGGTAAGATTATGATTCAACAAGAAAAATTAGAAATTCTAATTGAGAGATTTATGAAATTAAATGAAGAAAATAAAGATTATGTGCGAGAGCTTGTCAAGGGTTTGGCTGGGCTTCACTGCGATTGGAAGCAAATCCTTGCTAAAGACCGTATAATTCTCATAAAGTAAAATTTTAACCACGAAGATTCCGTCAAGGTTTCACAAAAATCTTCCTTCTTTCTTTTCATAGAAACGTTACAGGGCTTCGTGGTTTTTTTATTATCTGGCGGCGGATAAATCTGCAATATCCCCAGGGATGTTGCCGCTCAGGTCCCCTTTGGTAAGCGTAAAGTCTCCGATTCTTTTGTATATTCCTCCGCCGTGTTCGGCGCTGTTATTGGTGATGACCCCTCCTGAAAGTTTAAATCGTCCTCCCTCAATATAAGCCCCTCCGCCGTTTACAGCGCTGTTGTCCCGGACTTCGCCGCCTTTCATCAAAATAGCCGCATTATTGCCCACGCATAAGCCCCCGCCGCCCTGATAAGCGCCGACGGCTTTGTTGCCCTGTACCAGTACGCGGTCTTGTACAATAGAAAACGCTCCGCTCTCGGAACACAAGCCCCCGCCGCATTCAGCGGTATTATGTAAGAGTCCTGCGCTTTCACTGAAGATAAGGCTGCCGCCGAAATTATGCACCCCGCCGCCGTCGTCTCCCGCGGTATTTCCCTTGATTTGAGCGTTTCCCCGGATGATAAAGGATCCTTGCCGCAGCGCAGCGCCTCCGCCGTCAGTATAAGCTCGATTGTCTCTAATAAGAGCGTTTTCCTCTACCACTAAAGTTCCGTTATGGGATATGATGCCTCCGCCGTGTCTTCCCGCTTCATTGCCGATTATTTGAGCGTTTCCTCGCATAGTGAAGGCGCTCCTGTAGAGCGCCGCCCCTCCGCCGTCATACTGACACTGATTGCCCTGAATCACCGCGTTATCGAGCAAGGTTCCTGCGCCGTTATGGAGAACAACCCCGCCTCCGGAATTACCGCTGATTACCGCATTATGCCGCATGATAAAAACACTGCTGACAAACACTCCGCCGCCGCCTTCGTCGGTTAAAACCGTATTACCGACGATTGCCGCATCGTTTTCTAGGATAAACTCCCCTTCTTGGACATAGACGCCGCCTCCCTCTTGTCCGCAATTCCCCTGTACTATAGCGCCGGTTCCTAGAGTGACCGCCGATCCCTGCCCAACGTATATGCCCCCGCCGTTTATCGGGGCGTTGCCTCCAGTTATCAGAATATTTTCAAACCGGATCTTTGAATTTTCCCCTACCGTAATAACCCGCTTTCCTCGGAGTCCCCGTAATTCAGAAGTCCTCTGTTCTGAAAGGTCTAGGTATCCGGCGATCAAAATTTCTGTTTCCCCGGAATCGCTGATATAAAACACACTGTCTTCCCCTAAACCAGAACCTTCGCTTGTACTGTCAAGAAGTCCTATCACAATAATCCGTTTAAGTTCTCCGGTTTGGGCTTGAGCGATGCCTTGGGCTAAGGTTTTAAAAGGAGTTTCTTCAGTAAGTCCGTCGTTTGCGTCATTGCCGGCAGCGCTTATATAATATCCCTCCGCAGCTCCAATATACCCAATGGTCAAGATAAAACCTATTATACATACTATATTTTTCATTATATAACTCCTTAATTAAGCTTTTAAAATTTTAACATATAGTATACCAAAGTTCATTTATTATGCCTATAGGGTTATTGACGAGTCTTATAATATGAGATACCCTGTTCTTCAATGAAACCCTTAGATTATGATGTCTTTATTTTTTAATCGCATTGTAATTGCAAGAAGTGTATATAAGGAGTGTTATAAATATGACAACTAATCTTTTATTTCTTATCGGCGCAGGCATCGCGGTCATTGCGGGCATCGGCGCGGGCATCGGCATTGGAATAGCCACCGGCGGAACCGCTCAAGCTATTTCCCGGCAGCCTGAAGCCTCGGGCAAAATCATGACGGTGTTCTTTTTGGGTATCGCTCTGGCGGAAGCAACAGCTATTTACGGGTTTGTGATTGCTATCCTTATCTTCACAAAGGCCTAAGCTGTGATTGATCTGTCAATCAGTACGTTTCTCATTACCCTTATCAATGTAGGTATTCTCTTTGGGGTCCTCCGAGGGGTTTTGTTTAAGCGGGTGACTAAATTTATAGAGGATCGGTCGAATAAAGTCCGGCAAACCATTGAAGAAGCGGAAAAAGATAAACAGGAAGCCAAAGCCTTATTGGTCCAATACGAAGCGCGTTTGAAAAACATTCAAACCGAGGCGGAACGTATTATTCGATCCGCTCAGGAGAAAGCTCAACGCGAGGCGGATCAAATTATCGCTGAGGGAAAAACCTCGGCGAATACGCTGATCGCCAACGCTCAGAAGCAAATCGAAGCGGAACAGCAGGCGGCGCTGGCGTTATTTCAGGCTGAAGCCGGGAGGCTGGTAATCGGCGCCGCAAGCAGGCTGATCCAGCGGGACCTTACCCAAGAGGATAACCGCCGGTTTGCGAATCTGCTCTTGCAGGAAATAGGAAACCAGTAGGATGTTTGCGGCGGAACGTTGGGCGGCGGCTTTTGTGAATGTTGCCGGTAAAGATCAGAAAATCCTTGAAGAAGGGGTGAAAGCTCTTAAAGCGCTGATTCCGTGTATGGAAAAGATTCCGGGAGCCCTTGCGGGAAAGGTTTCCGCAGATCAGTTGGAGCGTATGATCCGGCGGAGTATGGAAAAAGTCAGCCCAGTCGGTGAGGGAACTGAATATGCCTGCCGGCTTCTGGCGCTTCTTGTAAAAAAAGGCTTGTTTACCCGCCATACTGGAAGGGCGCTTCTTGAAGAAATTGAAAAGATATGGAATCGTAACAACGGGATTCTCGTGGTTAAGGTGGATTCAGCGGTTCCTTTAGACGAGGAATTGCGGAAAACCCTACAAGAAACAATAAGGCGCAAACTGGGAGCCAAAGAGATTGCCCTGATCCCCCGGATAGTCCCGGAATTACTGGGCGGATATCGGCTGTATATAGGCAGTGTATCGGTGGATGCCAGTCTGTGCTTTCTGTTACAAAACATGGCGGCTGATTTACAGAAGGTTCCCAGGAGAACCTGGGCTGCCGGAGGCGTTGCATGGTAAATTTTGGAGATCTCACCAAGGTTTTAGAGGAACAAATTCAGCATTGGGAAGGCAAGGCGGTTTCTGATTCTTTGGGATTCGTGGGTCAAGTCGGGGATTCGGTAGCAACTATCTACGGGTTAGATAAGTCGGTTTACGGGGAGCTGGTGAATTTTTCTTCCGGCGCAACCGGCATTGTCTTGAATCTGCTGGAAGAAGGGGTCGGCTGCGTACTGCTTTCCGGCGAATCCTTGGTAAAAGACGGGGAAGAAGTCCGGGGAACCGGACAGGTTGTGTCGGTTCCGACAGGACTTGGACTGTTAGGACGGGTGGTTAATCCTTTAGGCATCCCCATAGACGGGAAAGGTCCGATAGAAGCCGAAGCATATCGCCCCATTGAAACGCCGGCGGCGGCGGTGATTGATCGGGGCAGCGTGGATCAGCCGCTGCAAACTGGGATTCTTTCAATAGACGCGATGATTCCCATAGGCCGGGGTCAGCGGGAACTGATCATCGGAGACCGGCAGACCGGCAAAACCGCTATAGCTATTGATGCGATTATCAATCAAAAAGGCAAAGACGTATACTGCGTCTACTGCGGCATAGGTCAAAAAACGTCTTCAGTCGCGGCGATCATCAAAAATCTGGAACGTTTTGGGGCTATGGATTATACCTTTGTGGTATTGGCTTCAGCAGCGGATTCCGCGGCTCTTCAGTATATAGCGCCCTATTCGGCGGTGGCTATGGCGGAACATTTTATGGATAAAGGTAAGGATGTATTCGTAGTCTATGACGATCTTTCCAAACACGCCGTGGCATACCGAACCATTTCACTGCTGCTTCGCAGACCCCCCGGACGGGAGGCGTTCCCAGGGGATGTATTCTATCTTCATTCCCGGCTCTTGGAGCGGGCGGTTAAACTCTCCAAAGAGAAAGGCGGCGGTTCTATTACCGCGATTCCTATTGTGGAAACCCAAGCGGGAGATATTTCTTCCTATATTCCGACTAATGTTATATCCATTACTGATGGGCAAATATTTCTTGATTCAGAACTGTTCAATTCCGGGTTCCGTCCCGCCATAGACGTAGGACTCTCGGTGAGCCGGGTAGGAGGAGCAGCCCAGACCAAGGGGATCCGCAAGATTTCAGGACGTTTGCGTCTTGACCTCGCTCAATACCGGGAGATGGCGGCGTTTGCACAATTCGGGAGCGATCTGGACAAGGCCACGCAAGATAAACTGGCTCAAGGGGAACGGCTTATGGAGGTGCTCAAGCAGCCTCAGTTTGGACCTTTGCCAATGGCGGAACAAGCGGTGGTTTTATTTATTTCCATCAACGGCTATCTGATTGATATAGCCAAGGAACAGGTTAATGTTTTTATTCAGGATTTTCTGAAGCATCTCAAAGCCGAACATGCCGCGATTTTAGAGACCCTCTCCCAAACCGGAAATCTCACGATGGAGACCGAGCAGGACTTGCGATCCGTGATAGAGCATTATAAACAGAAAAAATAGGGGGAAGCATGGCGAATTTACGGGATGTACAACTGCGGATGCGAGCGGTAAGGCAGACCTTACAGGTAACTAAGGCGATGCATCTGATTTCCACAGCTAAACTGCGTAAGGGACGGCGGCTTCTGGAGGATACGGAGCCGTTTTTCACCCGTATCCAGAAATCCATGTACGACATACTCTCAGGCGCTCAGTTGGTGGAAAGCAAGTTTTTCAGCAAGCCTGATCTGAACAGCGCCGCTCATTCAGCGGTAATCGTCGTAACCAGCGACAAAGGTTTAGCCGGCGGGTACAACGCCAATGTATGCCGATGCGTAAATACCCTCTGTGCAGGACTGAAAAACCCGATACTGATTCTGATTGGTTCCATCGGCTGCCGATATTTCATGCATTCGCCGTATTCAATTCTTGAAAATTTTTCTTTTAAGTCCCGGCTGCCCGATCTGGACGACGCTAAGGAAATCACTGATTTTATCATTTCCCAATATTTATGGGGTATGTTTACTGAAGTTCATATTGTATATACCCACATGTACAGTACGGTAAAAATACAGCCTTTGGCGCGGCAGGCTCTGCCTTTGAATATTGAAAAAATACAGGAAGAGATTGCCCAGAGCGGCGGGCAAAAGCGGGTAGAACTGCAATTTGAATATCTGCCCTCTGAAAAGGCGGTATTTGACGCGCTGGTTCCTTTCTATATAAAAGGGCTTGTTTACGGCGCTCTGGTGGAAGCTTATGTCAGCGAACAGAGCGCCCGGATGGCGGCTATGGACGAAGCATCGAAAAACGCTGAAGAGATGCTTGAGAGTCTGCAAGTACACTACAACCGGGCTCGGCAGTCAAGCATTACCCAAGAAGTAACCGAGATCATTTCAGGTTCCGCTGCGCTGCTGGACTAATTGCCAAACCGGTAAAACCAAAGGGAATAATGAATTGCTTCCTTTGATCCGAGCGGATTTTACCCCGCCTTTTACTCCTGATTGTTTAGGGGTTATCTAAAACATAAAACACCGCAAATAGTATAAAATAAGCCAAAACCTGTTGATATTTTTTTGAACCCCTCTTGAATAGTTCTTTTTTATTAGTTGTATTTGTAGTATAATCAATATATAAGGAAATTAAAATGAGTAAGAAATTAAAGTATGGTATTATCGGATGCGGCGGGATTGCCGAGGGCAAACACATGCCGTCTATTAAGAAGCTCAATGATGTAGAGATGGCTGCTTTCTGCGACATTATTCCGGAAAAAGCCGAGAAAGCCAGTAAGGAATACGGCGGACTGAAGAGCAAGGTCTTTACTGATTATCAGGAACTGCTCAAGGAAGACCTTGATGCGGTCTGTGTGCTGACACCGAACTGTTCTCATAGTGAGATTTCAGTAGCCGCATTAAAGGCGGGTAAGCATGTAATGTGCGAAAAGCCTATGGCGAAAAATTACAAAGAAGCCCAAGCTATGCTCGCCGCCCGGGATGCCAGCGGAAAACTGTTAACCATTGGTTATCAGAGCCGTTACAGAGCTGACAGCCGTTATCTCAAAGCCGAGTGCGATAATGGAAGTCTAGGGGAGATTTATTTTGCCAAAGCTACCGCTCTGCGGCGGCGGGCGGTTCCTACTTGGGGGGTTTTTCTTGATGAAGAAAAACAGGGCGGGGGTCCCCTTATTGATATTGGAACCCACGCCTTAGACCTCACTCTGTTTATGATGAACAACTATGAGCCGGCTTATGCGGTAGGTACGGTGTACCATAAACTGAATAAGGATAAAGACACCGGCAACGCTTGGGGAGATTGGGATCCCGCTAAATTTACGGTAGAGGATTCCGCTTTTGGGTTCATTGTAATGAAGAATAATGCGACTATTATTTTGCAGAGCAGTTGGGCTTTGAATACCACTGAGGGTCGTGAAGCGGTTACTACGCTTTGCGGTACTAAAGCGGGAGCTGATATGCCTCGCAGCGGTCAACTGATCATCAATGGGATTAAGAATGGCAGACAGTATGTCCTACAGCCTGATTTTAAAGCCGGAGGAGTGGCTTTCTACGGCGCAGCGGAAGAAAGCGAAGCGGATACTGAAGCCCGAATCTTTGCTGAGGCTATCCAAGGCAACGGCAAACTCTATGTACTGCCGGAACAGGCCGCGGTAGTTACCAAGATTTTGGAAGGCATCTATATATCCGCTAAAACCGGCAAACCTTATTATTTTGAGGACTAATCTATGAGTAATGATAATCTTATCAAGGTTACGGTCTGGAATGAATATGGGGATGCTCAAAAAGCGCCGGCAGTAACCAGAGTATATCCTCAAGGTTTGCATGAAACTATTGCGGGATTTCTCAATAAGGACCCTGAGATTGAGGCTCAAACCGCTGTCCTTGAGGACAGGGAACAGGGCTTGTCTGAGGCGGTTCTTGATAATACAGATGTGCTTATCTGGTGGGGGCATGTGTATCACGATAAAGTTGAGGATAAAACTGCCCAACAGGTTATTGATCGGGTCCATCGGGGCATGGGGATTATTTTTCTCCATTCGGCTCACAAATCAAAGCCTTTTATGAGCCTTTTAGGCGCCAGCGGCCGGCTCTGCTGGCGGGAAGCGAATGAGAAGACCCGGGTCTGGACCGCCGCTCCGGGGCATCCAATCGCGGCGGGGATCCCTGAAAATTTTGTCATTGACCATGAGGAAATGTACGGCGAGCCTTTCGGTATCCCTCAACCTCAATGTACGGTTTTTATCAGTTGGTTCCAAGGGGGCAATGTGTTCAGAAGCGGCGTAACCTTTCAAAAGGAATACGGCAGAGCCTTTTATTTTCAGCCCGGACATGAAACCAATCCGACTTATCACCACGAGATTGTCCAGCGGGTTATTGTAAATGCGGTAAAGTGGGCGAAACCGGTTATCAAGGTTGGTCCTCTGAACTGTCCTAATGTACAGTCTTTGGAGAAATTGGAATAGCGCGCACGATTTGGGGCGGGATACCAAAGACTGCTCGCCTCAAATGCGTCAGCGTGAGGTCCCGGCGCAAACAGGTCGCCTTTATACAATAATTCTAAACTTCCCATATAAAGCAGGTAATATAAAGATTGTCCATACAGAAATAATCCGGGCAATCCAAGGAGCTGTGCTAACAGATTAAAAAAGTATGAGTATGCCGCAAGAAACTGATGGATTAACCCAAAACGTCATGGGGACAAAGCCGATAAACAAACTGCTGCTCTCTATGTCTA
>JAITHD010000094.1 GCA_031280155.1 Treponema sp.
ATGTAAACGCGGCGGCAATGAAGCGGCTGGCGGAATATTTTGACTTTTTGAAAACAAACAATGTGTATGATAATACACGTATCATCCGTGTGTCTGACCATGCGGGTTTAGATATTTCTTATATAACAAAAACAGCGCTCCCGTTTCATGTTGACCAATTCAACGCGCTGCTTATAGTCAAAGATTTTAACGCGGCAGGTGCATTAAAAACAGATACGGTGTTTATGACAAACGCCGATGTTCCGTCCCTTGCCGCAGAGGGAATAATAGAAAATCCGGTAAATCCTTTTACAGGAAAACCAGTAACAGGACAAAAAAAGCCGCCTTTTCCTGTCTTGATAAAACGGGTGAATGAAATAAACGAAACAGAAATAGAATTAAATCTCCAAAATATATTTTATGTTCATGACAACATATTTGATCCCGCAAACTGGAAGCGTGGGGATAAATGATTTTTGTCTGATGATTTTATGACCAATCCGGAGGTCCTGTTAAGCACCTACCGGCATACTAAATATAGCTATACCATTAGAAACTATCAATGGCTTCATGTCCGAGACAATATTTTTGACAGTGCGAATTGGAGCCAAATGAACCAATAAAACAAAATGACTGAAACACAGAAAAAAAATATTCCGAACCTGAAGGTTGGGATTGTTCACTACTGGCTTGTTACGATGCGGGGGGGGGAGAAAATGCTTGAGGCTTTACTAGAACTGTTTCCCCAAGCGGATATATATACCCATGTGTATAATCCCGATGCGGTATCTCCGCTGATCAATTCCCACAAGGTGTATACTTCTTCTATCAACTCCCTTCCTTTTGCGCGGAAACTCTATCAAAACTATATGCCTCTCATGCCCAGGGCGCTGCTGGAATTTAACCTCCAATCCTATGATCTTATCATTTCCAGCGAAGCGGGTCCCGCCAAAGGGGTTGTCCCTAATCCCGATGCATATCATATCTGTTACTGTCATAGTCCTATGCGGTATCTTTGGGATATGTACCACGAATATTTCAGAAAATCCAGGGGGATAACCCGTTTTTTTATGAAAAACCTGATGCCTTCTCTGCGGTTATGGGATATTAGTTCCGCTAATTTGGTTGACCGTTTCATCACGAATTCCCATTATGTAGCCCGGCGGATAAAACGGTACTACCGCAGGGATGCGGAAGTTGTTTTCGGTCCTGGGGATATAGAAAAATTTCTTCCGGTTCCCCGAAAACCTGAAGATTTTTATCTGTTTTTCGGGCAGCTCGCCGGATATAAGCGAGCGGATATCGCTATTTCTGCCTGTATTGAATCAGGCAGAAAACTAGTCGTCGCAGGGGGCGGGGCAAAGAAAAAGGAGATAAAAAAATATGAAAAATCAGGACTGATTAGGTTTACCGGACGGCTTTCGGACCCTGAAGTGCAAGATTATTTTTCCCGGGCCCGGGCCCTGCTGTTTCCCGGCATAGAAGACTTAGGGCTTATCCCCATTGAGGCTAACGCCGCAGGCTGTCCGGTTATCGCTTATCGCAAAGGAGGCGTACTGGATACGGTGAAAGAAAACGTTACGGGTTTGTTCTTTGACGAACAGACCCCGGAGGCGCTTATACAGGCGATAGACCGGTTTGAAGCCGCGGAAGCCCAATTCCAGGACCGGGAACCCTATACCCAGCAGGTCCGGCAGTTTTCAAAAGAGGCGTTTATTGAACGGATCCGCCGAATTGTGGAACAGGGAAGGGTAAAGGAACAATAGGTTTTCTTTATGTGTTTTTATTTTTAGTCCGCTCTTCCTTTGATTTTCTCCACTAGTCCATATTTATTTTTTTCTGTATGATTATAGTATGGAAATCTTATTCTTGGGCAGTGAACTCCTCCGGCAAAAGGCGGAACGGATAAAGGATATTGATACAGATATTAAAAAAATTGCGGAAGAACTCATTGAAACTATGCATAATGGAAAGGGAATCGGTCTTGCGGGACCGCAAGTAGGGCTTATGAAGCGAATCTTCGCGGTTCATGTGGATAAAGACGTTCCCCGGATATTTATTAATCCCTCTATTATAGAAACTTCCCAAGAATTGGTGAAGTATGAGGAAGGCTGTCTTTCTATACCCGGCGTGTGGGCTGAGGTGAGCCGTCCGAAAGCCCTTAAAATTCAGGCCTGGAATGAGAAAGGCAGACCTTTTACCTTGGAAGCAGCGGGTATTCTAGCCAGAGCGATTCTGCATGAATACGATCATTTAGAGGGGACCCTTTTTTTCGATCGCCTGCCAGAACTCAAACGGACTAAGCTCATCGCAAAATTTGAAAAAGTACGGTCGAAACAGCAAGTCCAAGGGTAAGGTATGCGGATTATATTTGCGGGAAGTCCTGAAATCGGGATTCCGAGTCTTGAAGCTCTGGTAAAACTCCAGTTAGACCAAACAGGCGTTGAAGTTGCCGGTATAGTAACTAATCCTGACACCCCACGAGGGCGGAGCGGAACGCCTGAACCTACTGAGATAAGCGCTGCGGCGCTGGAGCTTTCAGATAAACTCATATCTCAAGGCTGTCCTCCAATCCGCCAGTTCAAACCCGAAAAACTTTCCGCTGAAGCCCGGGAACTGATCGGTTCAGCGGTTCCGGATCTGCTTGTTTCCTTTGCCTATGGACAAATTTTCGGTCCCAAATTCCTTGGGCTTTTTCCCTTGGGGGGCATCAACATTCATCCCAGCCTCTTGCCCAAATATCGGGGAGCCGCGCCTATTCCAGCGGCTATTCTGAATAGAGATCGGGAAACAGGGATTACGATTCAAACTACCGCACTGGAAATGGATGCCGGGGATATCTTAGCTCAAGAGCGTTTCCCGTTACATGGACGGGAAACTACCGCAACTTTGAGCGAATTTATCGCCCGAAAAGCAGGTGAGATGCTTCCCGCGGTGATTCAAGGGCTTGGGTCTGGAAGGGTTGCGAGAATTCCTCAAAATCACCGGGAGGCTAGTTTTTGTTCCCGTATATCGAAAGCCGAAGGACGTATTGACTGGACTCTCAGAGCTGATGAAATCGACGCCCGAATTCGGGGATTTACTCCGTGGCCCCTCTCATGGACTATGCACGAAGAACACTGCCTGTATGTGCTTGAAGCCGCGCCGTATCAAGCCCCTGAGACGTTCAAAGAAAAATCCGCTTCTCCTCCTGGGGCTGTTCTGGGTATGGATAAACACGCGGGGATTCTTGTACAAACTGGAAATGGAATAGCAGGGATTACTCGGCTCCAATATCGCGCTAAAAAAGCCTTAGAATGGCGGGATTTTCTTATCGGCGCCCGGGATTTTCTC
>JAITHD010000210.1 GCA_031280155.1 Treponema sp.
TGAACTCCCTGATAGAGAAGGGAAGACGTATCGGTTTTTTCTTTGCTGCTTTTTCTAAACATAGTTATCTCGATAATTTTGTATTATATACTTATTTATTGAACGCCGTCTAGTAGAAACAGCGCCAAGTTCCTGATTTCAACGCTTGATTCTCTTATCCTGAGTTGCTATAATAATTCATTATTTGTTTATCCTATTTGTTTGCTGTAAGAGGAAACCTATGCCGATCCCTGCTGAAAATGAGGCGCGGAAGCGTCTAGTAGAATATCGAGGCTTCAAAGCGGCTTTTGGAACGCCGGAGGCGGCGAAAGAAGTTGTTCACGGTATTGATTTTTATATTCAGGAGCATGAAACATTTGCGCTTGTAGGAGAAAGCGGCAGCGGCAAAACCGTGAGCGCTCAAGCCCTGATGCGCCTGGTAAGTGAAGACTGGATACGCTACCCAAGCGGCGAGATTCTCTTTGAAGGGCAGAATGTGCTTGCAATGCCTGAAAGAACACTGCAAACCCTCAGAGGCCGGGATATGGGCATGATCTTTCAGGAACCTATGACGTCCCTCAATCCATTGCACAGCATAGAAAAACAGCTTGCAGAATCTCTCTTTCTCCATCAGGGACTTTCACGAAACAAGGCTCGAATCGTAGTTTTAGACTGGCTGAATCGAGTAGGGCTTCGGAATGTGGAAAAGCGGCTTTCCGCGTACCCTCACGAGCTTTCCGGCGGAGAACGTCAGCGGGTGATGATCGCCCTGGCGCTCCTGAACAAGCCTAAACTGCTGATCGCCGATGAGCCTACTACAGCGCTGGATGTGAGTGTTCAAGACCAGATTCTTACCCTGATTCAGGATTTGCAGCGGGAATTGGGCATGGCGGTTCTCTTTATCACCCATGATCTGGGAGTGGTGCGCCGTATGGCTGACCGAGTGGCGGTTATGCAGGAAGGCAGAATCATTGAAACCGGTACAACCAAGGAAATTTTTGCCAATCCCAGAGAAACCTATACCAAAACGCTTATTAGTTCCGATACTGGAGAAGAAAGCCCTCTGCCGGACGAGACCGCCCCGGCCGTTGGGAGTGTCCAGAACCTTAAAGTACATTTCCCCATCAAGAAAGGATTGTTTCGTCGGATTACCGGACATATTAAAGCGGTAGACGGCGTGGACTTTACCCTGCGTCAAGGACAGACCTTGGGCATTGTTGGGGAAAGCGGCAGCGGCAAAACCACCCTTGGCAAAGCGATGCTTGCGTTGGAAGCCAGTGTTGGGACTATCACGATTGACGGACAGAATCTCCGCAGCATGAAAGAAGGCTCGCTTCGCCCGCTGCGGCGTAAGATGCAGATCATTTTTCAAGACCCTTATGGTTCGCTGAGTCCTCGGATGACCATTGAAGATATCATAGGAGAAGGGCTGCTGATTCACGGGATCGGAACCAAGAAAGATCGTCGGAATCGGGTTCTTGCCTGTCTCAAGGAAGTAGGCCTGGAGGATGAGGATTTTCTTGAGCGGTATCCGAATGAGTTTTCTGGAGGGCAGCGGCAGCGAATCTGCATTGCCCGAAGTCTTGTGCTGGAGCCGATGATTCTCGTACTGGACGAACCTACATCCAGCCTAGACCGAACCATCCAGTTTCAAGTGATTAAGCTCTTGAAGGAACTCCAAAAGCGCCGAGGTCTCTCCTATATTTTCATCAGCCACGATCTGCGGCTGGTACGGAGTCTTTGCCATGAAATTCTTATTATGAAAAGCGGGAAAGTAGTAGAAGCCGGTCCCGCAGGAGAAATCATGAAGCATCCGAAAGAGCCTTATACTCAAGAACTGCTGCGGACCGCTTTTGCTGAATCATTTAAAGAATAAAATGTATGAATTTCTACTGGTTTTCCAACTGAAAACAGCGGAACCTCGGATGCTGAACTTATCCTGTTCATGCCGCTCAATAAAAAAGGCATATTCCATAGACTTTTTCAGCGCCCCCGTCTTTGAGCGCCGCCGCGCAGGCATCCAAAGTAGCGCCGGTAGTAATCACGTCGTCAAATAAGACCGCCTCTCGCGGAGCCTTTCGAACAGGACGGATTCTGCCGAGGAGGTTTGTTTTCCGGTCTTCTCTGTTCAGTCCTTTTTGGCTCTGAAAAGAAAGCCGTTTCAGACATGGATATACCCGAAAGGAGCGGGTTTCCCGAAACCGGCGTTTAAGTATTTTTGCTATATAGTCAATCTGATCCCAGCCGATCTTTTTCAGTTTTCCTGGTTTCGGCGGAACTGGAACCAATACCGCATCCCTAGACAGAGGCGCTGAGAAACAACTAAGCCCTTCTAGGATTTTTTCAGCTAAAAAATTACCCAGTCTTCGGCATCCCTCGAATTTATAAGCCCTCAATAGATTCCGATAATTTCCCGTATAGGGAAAAAGCGCCGCTCCTTGATCCACATAACTCAACGCTCCATTTCTGCAACTGAGACAGCGATCCGTTTCGGAAATCAAAGGTCTCCCGCATAGAGAACAGCGGTTTTCATATACTATAGTAAAAAAATTTTGACAATCCGCGCATAAACCATACCAGGTTTCTTCCATACTCAGTAAAGTTCCGCCGCAGACCCCGCAGCCTGACGAAAAAAAATACTCCCCTACCAGTCCGGGAAGCCGTACTAATTTAGTTATCATGTACTATATAAGGAGGATACCCGCCTATTTGCTTTTAAAAGTCAACTACCCCCGACTAAAGGCTAAACTTGACCCACAATTTTTCCGAATCTGCTATAATTCAGTACAAGCCAACACACTTGGAGGGGAAATGGCGGAAAAGACGGGATTACAGATAGGAGCGGAGTTTACGGATTGGACTTCAATTCCAAGCGGCTTGAGCGGCGGTTTATACAAACCATGGAAACCCTGTCCCGGCAGCCGGATAAACCAATCTAGTTTCGCAGCGGAAACCGGGCTGAAGCGAAAGCAATCTGCCGGATGCCGGGCAACGGAAACCATCCTATTGGTCCAGGACACCGCGCGCCTTAACTGTAGCACCCATAAGAAAACGAAAGGATAGGATACATCAGCGGCAAGCCCTGGGGTGAATAGCCGCACCTGCCTTGCGATATAACCGCATCTTCCCTCTTGCCAGCTTGCGTAATACGCTCTTACGGCGGAATTTCGCGTTATCCATGATTGCCGTAAAGCCTTTGGGTATCGCCGCGGGCAAACAATGTACAAACCAATGTTCAAAAAACCCGCCGCCGGTTGAATGCTTGTACCATTCAATACCATAATGGCTGCCGTTACACAGAACGCCGATAACGTTTATCCGGGCAATGCGGCGTTTACGGACCGCGGATTCGCCGGGGAAGGTTTGAAAACGTTCCGGCCAGGCGCTATGTATTGCGCCGTTTTTCGATAGGGTTTAACAGCATACTCCTTGCATAC